>JAGLQD010000506.1 GCA_023136985.1 Candidatus Sabulitectum sp.
AGGTATAATCTGACGGGAATTTAGATTGCATATATCTTTGAAAGAAAAGTTGTGGCCTGCTATTCGAGCCTGGATGGTTCTGGCATTGATCATTTTCTTTCTGGCGTCCTGTTTTAGACGGATGTATTTCTCTTCTGCCTCGCTTCGTTGTTTCACAAGAAGCTCCCGCTTCTGGCTGTGGGTTTTCATGGCAGAGGAATAGCCTGTTCTGTAGAAATGAACTGCCCCAGGGAAAAAGAGAACAGACGATGTGCAGAGTTCATCCATGGCTCGCCTGTCATGGCTTACAAGAAGTCCGCATCCGCTGAACTCTTTCATTGATCTTATCAGAAGTGATCTTCCGTGAACATCAAGATGGTTGAATGGCTCATCCAGAGCAAGAACTGCCGGTGATGCCCATATGGCAGTGGCAATTTGAAGGCGTTTCCGTTCACCGTGTGAAAGAGTGTTCCATCTGACTGCCCAGTCATCTCCTATCTGAAGCGTATCACGCAGCCTGATGGTTTCTGAGCACCAGTCAAGAAGAAAGTCTTCCAGATTCTCCGGTGGAGTATCTGTTCTTTGAGCGCAGTAGACTGCTGTGCCAGAAGAAACCATGGAACCTCTGTCTGGACACAGAAGACCGGTTGCCAGTTTCAGTACTGTGGTCTTGCCGCAGCCGTTGGCACCTGCAAGGGCTGTCCAGCCCGAACCAAGGCTGAGAGAAACATCAGTTACCGCATTGTCTATGGAGCCGGGGTATGTATATGAAACATGGTTGAATCGCAGGAATGTATGGTACATGAGAATCCTTTCTGAAAAACTGCGTTGATGCTGTTGTTTCAGGAAAGAATGTTCATGTTTCACCACCTGTGTCTGTAAAATAGAAAGTTTTCTGTATTCGGTTTAACATACAGGTATTCCAGATGTTTCACCACTTTATACTGTATTCTACGGGAACCTGAATCATTCTTCGGTGTATCTTAAAAATAAAAGGAGAGTGATGTGGTATGAAATACAGGAAGACTTTGCATCTTCTATTGCCTATAATCTTAATGGCAGCAGGATGTGATGCTGGTGAAAATGTGGAGGGAGCAGTGGGAATGAACAGGCTTTCCGAGGAAACAAGCGCTTACCTTCTGGCACATGCAGACAACCCGGTAGACTGGTACGCATGGGGCGAGG
>JAGLQD010000507.1 GCA_023136985.1 Candidatus Sabulitectum sp.
TATTCCTCTTGTCACTGGTGCCATGTTATGGAAGAGGAAAGCTTTGAGGATCCCGAAGTTGCCGCGTTGCTGAATGAATCGTTCATCTGCATAAAGGTAGACCGGGAGGAACGGCCTGATATAGATAATCTCTATATGAGATATACAGTGGCTTTAACCGGCGGCGGCGGCTGGCCCATGACTGTCTTTCTAACTTCTGACGGTAAACCGTTCTTTGCTGGAACCTACATACCTAAGAATACAGCCTTTGGTAGAACCGGCATGATGCAGCTGCTTCCTTCAGTCGCCTTGCAGTGGGAGACGAACAGAGAGGCAATTGCTACCAATGCTGCGGAAATAGAGAATGCAGTATTGAGCAGCGCTCAGCCTTCAGCAGTTTCCCTGGAACTCCCTTCTGAAACGATCCAGAGTGGATTTCTTGCTTTCAAGAATTCATTTGACCGGGAGTATGCAGGATTCGGAAATGCACCGAAATTCCCATCACCGCATAATCTGCTCTTTCTTCTGCAATACTGGAAGGCTTCAGCGGACCTGGATGCCCTGGATATGGTTGTTTCAACACTTACTGCTATACGCCAGGGTGGAGTCTACGACCAGATTGGATTTGGAGTTCACCGGTATTCAACAGACAGAGATTGGCTTGTGCCGCATTTTGAGAAAATGCTTTATGACCAGTCTCTTCTTGCCATTGCATTCATTGAATCTTATCAGGCCACAGGTGATGATTTTTTTGCCGAAACTGCCGCAGAGATCCTGGAATATGTTCTTCGTGACATGACCTCGCCTGACGGAGGGTTCTATTCTTCGGAAGATGCTGACAGCCCAGGGGGAGAAGGGGCATTTTACACCTGGACAGTTCAGGAGATGTCCGCGGTTCTTTCAGCAGAGGAGCTGAATCGGGCAGAGGCATACTGGAACGGATCAGATCCAAGTCATATTCTGCATCAATCCGGCAGCAGGGTTATCTCAGACTTTGACCGGCGAGAGCTGGAGTTGATCAGAGAGACTCTTTTTCACAGTCGGGAGGCCAGGGATCGACCTGCCAGAGACGAGAAGATCCTTGCAGACTGGAACGGTTTGATGATTGCAGCTCTGGCAAAAGCTTCACTGGTTCTTGATGATCCCCGATACCTTGATTCTGCGGAAAAAGCTTTTGAATTCATCAAGGCGAAAATGATAGCAGATGATCAGAGGCTTATCCACAGTTTTGCAGGGGGCAGAAGAGGTTCTGACGGATTTCTTGATGACTACGCTTTTCTGATATGGGGAACCCTTGAGCTGTACAATGCCACACTGAACAACGAGTATCTTCAGTTTGCCATTGATCTTCAGAGAGAGCTTGATCTGCATTTCGCAGATCAGCCCGGCGGAGGGTATTTCTTTACTGCGGACTACGCAGATCCTCAGATAGCCAGACTGAAAGAATCTTACGACGGCGCGGTGCCTTCCGGGAATTCAGTTGAGCTGATAAATTTGATCAGTCTGTGGAAGCTCACAGGGGATCCTTTGTACATGGAACAGGCTTCGGGAATAGAGGCTGCTTTCGGCGGTTCGGTTGCTTCAGCCCCAAGAGGTTACTCTATGATGCTGTCGGGGATAATGTATGCCAGTCAGCGTGGAACAGAGATTGAACTTCAGGGCAGCGTGAATGATCCGCTGATGCAGGATATGCTGGCAGTTCTGCGAACCGGTTACAGACCGTGGACTACCATAAAGATCTCTGAGCCACTGAATAATTCCGCTGTTTTGGCCCTGGTGTGCAGAAACGGTACCTGCAGTCTGCCTGTTGGATCTGCGAGTGAACTGCGTGATCTTCTGTAGGAATCACCTTTCAGAAATCTCTCCTTGTTGCCGATATGGTTTTGTGAGGTTATTATCGTCAGACTGTATTTTGTACGATTACATTCTAACGAAAGGGGTTTAACAGTATGAAGAGAATACTGTTTGTGCTTCCTCTTCTGGTTTTTACAGGGGTAATATTCGCACAGAGCGGTGGTATTGCTTCTGGAGATGGCGGGGACTGTTTAATACAGTCGCTTACAGCGGAGGACGCTCCCAATGATGCCGGGGGGAACATCGATCTTACATGGGTGGTTGCTGCTGATGTTGCACTTCCTGATTCCATGATTCTTGAGCGGTCTGATGCTGATGGAGTATGGCATCCTATCAGTACAATCGCTCCGGTTAACGGAGGGAAAACCGATGTGAATCTGGACAACGGTCAGGAGTATTCCTACCGTATTGTTCCTTTTTACAGTGGTACTGCCCGGTCAGCATCCGCAGAGGCCACAGCAGTTCCCCAAAAACAGTGGATTCACAAAGGCAGAATCGGAATGCTGATCTTACTTACCCTGATCAGTCTTGTAATCTTTTACTACATCGAGCAGGGCAAACGGGGCAAGGATCTTTACATACGCAGAATCGCCGGCCTGACCGCTGTTGAAGATGCCGTTGGCAGAGCTACTGAAATGGGCCGCCCTGTGCTCTACATCCCTGGTATTATGGACATGGATGACATCCAGACAATTGCCAGTATGGTTATTCTGGGCCGTGTTGCAATGAAAACTGCCGAGTACGGTTCACCTCTTCTGGTGCCTACCTGCCGTTCGGTGGTAATGAGTGTTGCTCAGGAGATAGTGAAGGAATCTTACCTGAAGGTTGGAAGACCAGACGCATACCAGAGAGAAAGCATCAACTACATTACAGATGATCAGTTCGGTTATGCTGCTGGAGTTGACGGTATAATGGTTCGGCAGAAGCCTGCTGCAATTTTCATGCTGGGAACATTCTATGCCGAGAGTCTTATTCTTGCTGAAACAGGAAGAAGTGTTGGCGCTATACAGATTGCTGGAACAGCCATGCCAAGTCAGATTCCTTTCTTTATTGCGGCGTGTGATTACACCCTGATAGGTGAGGAACTCTTTGCAGCAAGCGCATACCTTTCCAAGGAACCCAAGCTGCTTGGCAGTCTCCGTGGTCAGGATATCGCAAAACTTTTCTTCATGATCGTGATCGTTCTTGGCGTTCTTACTGCCACTGTTGGCGAGGCATGGGAACCGGCCACAAAGGTGGCTGACTTCCTCAAAACAATAACAAGAGTAGAATAGGAGGCTGTGAAGTGAGACTGTTTATACCACTGGCGATCACATTCGTGGCCGGGGTCATAATGATCCTTCAGTTCTTTGTACCGGCTACTCAATCCATGGGAGAGACTCTTCAGGAGTGGTACATGATCGTTGCCAGTTTTGCCATCTTCCTGGGAGCTGTCAACCTTCTTCATGTACATTCTCGCAGGATTCGATTCAAGGGCAGGAACTGGAAGTACAGCCCGGTGACGATTATCGGGTTTTCAGCAATGATCATCACCGGTATCTTCTTCGGAATTGAACCGGGTAAACCATTTGATTTTATGTTCACTCAGATGATGGTTCCCATGGGTGCAACAATGTTCAGCCTTCTGGCTTTCTTTGTGGCAAGCGCGGCGTTCCGAGCTTTCCGCGCCAGTAACTGGCGGGCAACCCTTCTTCTGATAAGTGCTTTTGTGGTTATGCTTGGCCGTGTTCCTATCGGTGCAATGATCTGGGACAGGATCCCATTGATAAGTGAATGGATAATGCAGGTCCCGAATCTTGCCGGTCAGCGTGCTGTGATGATCGGCGCTGCCATGGGCATGGTGGCCACCTCGCTGCGTATGATCTTCGGAATTGAGCGCAGTTACCTGGGAGGTGCAGACTGATGGCAACATTCACTGAAAAACTTGGTAATATTGACAGAAGGATAATTTTCCTGGTGATGGCACTGTCGGTTATTGTTCCTCTGGCCATGAGATTGACTCTTCCCATACCTATTGGTGCGGGCCCCAGTCAGGACATGTATGATGCTGTGGAGGCTCTTCCTTCAGGATCCAGGGTACTTCTCAGTTTTGACTACGACCCTTCCACTATGCCGGAACTTCAGCCAATGGCTATTGCTCTTACTCAACACCTCATGACAAAAGACATCAAGATCGTTTCCCTGGCGTTGTGGCCCATGGGAGTCAGCCTCGGGAATGAAGCCCTGATGTCAGTTTCAGACAGTCTTGGCCGCGAAGAGTATGTTGACTGGGTGAATCTGGGATACAAGACCGGTGGTGGAGTTCTTATCGTAAGAATGGGCAGCGATATCAAATCGGTCTTTCCTACAGACTACAATGGAAATCCGGTTGAAGATATGCCCATCATGGATGAAGTAAACAAACTTGGTGATTTCGACATGATAATCTCCCTGTCAGCCGGTGACCCCGGCGTACCTGCCTGGATCATGATGGCAGGAGACAGGTACAATATTCCAATTGGAGGAGGCTGCACTGCGGTAAGTGCTCCTCAATTCTATCCTTACCTTGGTACAGGACAGATGATTGGCCTTCTAGGCGGGCTGAAGGGTGCTGCTGATTATGAGACAATGGTCAGAATTGGTGTTGACAGTGCCCCGGCAGGAACTGCAACTCCCGGTATGGCAGCTCAGTCGGTTGCGCACCTTATAATCATGCTTTTCATAATACTTGGAAACATCTCATATCTGGCTAATAAAAAAAGGAAAGGAGGGGTAAAATGAACTGGACGGTACTTGGAATATGGCTGGGAGCCCTTCTCTCTCTGAGTCTCTACAGTTTTCTCTACAAGGATAATCCCTTCTACAAGTTCGCAGAACATCTCTTTGTGGGGATGAGTGCCGGTTACTGGGTTATCTATACAATCATGAATGTGCTGATTCCAAACTGGTGGAATAACCTTGTTCCCTCAGAAGGCGGAATGCAGCCCATCTGGCTGGTTCCCGGTTTTCTTGGACTGTTCATGGTCCTGCGTGTTGTACCGAAGCTTTCCAGCTTAAGTCGGATGTCTCTTTCTCTTATCGTGGGAACCGGTGCCGGTCTCAGTATGACTGCAATGTTTCAGACAAATGCTCTTGCCCAGGTTAATGGAACGATCATTGCGCTTGGTCAGGGTGGTGGCTGGTTCAACTGGGTCAGCAATATCATCATTGTTGCCGGTGTTGTCTGCGGCCTTGTCTACTTTTTCTTTTCCAAAGCACATACAGGCATTATTG
>JAGLQD010000508.1 GCA_023136985.1 Candidatus Sabulitectum sp.
ATGATGCTGGAGGAATTGAAATACGGTAAGTGTGCACTGGAGCTGGAGAGAGGCAATATCTCCGCTTTCCTCTACGATATTCCTGAATACACAGAAAACTTAAAATCATATAAACACAAAGATAACAGTGCAATTACTGAAATGCTGGATATGATCCTGGCGGACGATTGCAAGGTTTTACGGAAATTTCATGAGAAACGCAGAACAATATTTCATATTGACGAAAAGTAATCAAACACCATTGTATATCAGGATCTGACAGTTGCATGTGCCTCAGTAGATACAGGCATCCAGCAATGCCTGAGCTTCAGCAAGCAGATCAGGCGAAGCCTTTTCAATAAATCTAACATTTCTGGCATGGAAATCTATTGATTTTATCTGCTCTATCATGACAAAGCCGGTTACGCCTTCTGCATGAACAGGTAGGTGAAAAGGGTAATTCCGGAAAGTCTTTGTCAGTGGGCAAACAAAGGCCAATCCTGTTTTCTGATTGAATAAATTCTTGCTGATAACCAGTGCTGGTCGGCGTTCACTCTGCTCATGACCGGACTTTGGATCAAAAGAAACAACAACAAAATCTCCCTGCTGGGGTATGTAGGCAGCCATCTACCACTCCTCATTGCCTTCAGGTTTTCCCCAGTCTGTTTCTTTTACTTTGTAATCTGCAGGAATTTCAGCAACAAGATTCTCTATACAGTACTTCCCCCTTATTCTCCTCAAAGGAGAAATTAAAATAATTCCGTCATCCACTCTGATACTGACTTCATCTTCCACAGCAAGATCGGCTTCTTCAAGTATGCTCCTGGGAAGTCGTAACCCCTGGCTGTTTCCCCATCTCTGAATTCTGGTGTTCATAACTGACCTCCAGTGTATAGCCTATGTATAGCCCGAGAAGTGATTAGTGTCAACAAGTGAACTTTCTATATATTTCTGCTGGAGTTGAAACACCTCAATGAAAGAGAAACAAATATGTGCAGTCTTTTGTTATTTTCGCTTGCGGCATTACCGATCACAGCTCCGAACAGCATTGATGTTTTTTACAAGGAGATGCCGCCATCTCAGCAGACGCTTGAAATGGTCAACACCGTTCTTACCGAATTCGCTGACGAGTACGAGATTTCATACCACCTTATCACTGACACTGCTTCTTCAGAGATTATCCAGCAGTACAATCTGCCGGGCACTCACTTCCCTTTTGCCATAACAGTTAATGGAAAGTACTCTGCCACGATCAACGGCGAAACGATCTTCTTCGTACACTTCCCCCTGTTCATGCACGGAATCGGCAGACATGAGGGTAACTGGTCCATGGATCATCTCCAGCAGGTACTTGCTGACACTTCGCTTTTGATAGATGAGAACATACTTCCAGTTCTTGACGAATCAGAAGAGACTACTGAATGCCCAGAGGAAGATTAGCACTTACTCGATTATCTGGTTCCGCCGTATTTCCCTTTTGCCTTTTTCGAACCAGGTGGCAATGATCGGTGAATACAGTGGCAGTTCCGTTCGCAGAGTATCATCCCACAGAGGTGTATACATCTCAACATAGACGATATCCTCAAATGAATCTCTAAGAGAATAGCGGGAGATCTCAACAAGTGAAGCAAGCTCCTCGGGAAAAATCTCAAAAGGAACTGAACCCCATTCATCTCTGTAAACAAGCGCACCATTTCTGTATTCAAGACTTTCTGCAACATTCCGGATTGTAAAATAGGTACTGTCACTGCCCAGGTAAGACCACAAATTCAACATATATTCATTCCAGTCTTCGCTGAATTGCTCGGTCTCCTGATCCCACTCACACCCCAGAGATTCAAGAAGCAAGCCGGTTTCCCTGTCTCTGTAGCCAACAGGTGGAAGTTCACCTATATAAACAAGATTCAGCCTCCCCTGGGCAAAAGCATCCATTGCTGCGGCCTCCCCCGGTGGAGTCACAATCGCAGACACAAGAAATAGCAAAAGCATAAGCACCTCCCTTTCCTGTACTATACAACAGCGGAAGGTGCTTTATTTCAAACTGATCTATCCCAGGAATGGATATCGGTAATCGCGAGCAGGTGAGAATGTCTCTTTCACAGTTCGGGGAGTTACCCAGCGTAAAAGATTCAGATGGCTGCCGGCCTTGTCGTTTGTGCCGGAACCTCTGCCCCCGCCAAAAGGCTGTTGCCCAACAACAGCCCCTGTGGGC
>JAGLQD010000509.1 GCA_023136985.1 Candidatus Sabulitectum sp.
AATTGCAGATCCAGGCACACTTACATATTACCGTGATCAGACTGGTGAAGTCCTCTATATTGAGGTTACCGGAGATGAAACAGGATCTGTCTGGGGAACCGATATTTACACAGATGACTCTTATCTTGCCGCTGCAGCAGTTCATGCAGGCGTACTTGCACAGGGAGAAACTGATATTGTAATGGTTACCCTTTTACCAGGCGAGGACAGCTACGAAGGAACTATCCATAATGATGTTGCAAGCATGGATTACGGAGAATGGAGCGGCAGTTATTCAGTGGAAGTGATTCTTATTGATTATGAGATCGCTGCCATCCCTGATCCTGGCACTCTTTTTTCTTACCGTGACCAGGTTGGTGAGACGTTTACCTTCGAGGTAACTGGAGATGCATCAGCAAGCGTGTGGGGCACATATTTCTATACAGATGATTCAAACCTTGCAGCAGCAGCAGTTCATGCTGGTGTTCTGGAAGATGGAGAAACCGGTTTAGTAGAAGTTACCATTCTTCCTGGAGAAGAATCCTACACAGGTTCTACCCAGAACGATGTAACAAGCTGGGATTATGGTTCATGGAGCGGAAGCTACATAGTCGAGTAGCATGATTAGTTGATTTAGAAAGGCCAACTTAGCAGTTGGCCTTTCTTGTGTTTATACCGTTAGCAGATCAACTGCAAACTTCAGGGCATCGGCTTCAACAGGGTAATCCGGTACAACAGGCCCGGGAGTTTCATCACCACTGGGACGAACAAAGAACTTGTGCGACACCCTGCACTGCAGAAAAGTATTGGGTAGGGAAAAGAGATAAGAGTCACCATACGAACTGGCGAATCCGCCTGTATCTTTTCCAACAGTTTTTCCTATTCCATTGTCTTTCAGAACCACAGCCAGGTCACTTGCAGCAGATGCTGTGAAAGAATCTGTCAGAGCAAGAACTCTTCCTGTGAAATGCAGATCAGTTTCATTCGGGTATCCAGGCTCGTCAAATGATGAAACAATCTCCCCAACCGATTTTTTCCAGGGCTCACCGTGAATGAACCGTGCAGGCAGCAGACTCATGGGGAAGGAAGCAAGATGCTTACATACAGCGGAGTAGTATTTTCTGATCTGCCGGGAAACCTTTACATCAACACGAACAAAGTGGTTGAACGGTTTTTCAGTGAGATAGGAACAGAGATCATCTGCCAGAGATGACTGGCCTCCACTGTTGCCCCGGAGATCGATTATCAGGTTCTTCACGCCAGCCTCTTTGATCTCTGTAAACATTTTTTTGATAAGAGATGAAAAAACAGAATGATCAACGCTCTGTCTAAGCGAAAGCAGGGCATAACCCTTGTTCTTATGAATCTCATACTCATACGGAGAGGAAGCTGGCGATGAAGACTCCGCAGTCATTATTTTTCCGACAAGTGTTGAAGTAACTCCCGGAACGGTCAAGGTTTCTGTTTTTTCTTCCTTCTTCACAACCAGCCTGAATTCAGAAGCAGAACCGTACATAAGAAACAGATACTTTCTGAAAGATACAGCGGCCATGCTTTCCCTGTTGTCCATGGTCATTCCACTCATGGTGCTCAGTAATCCGGAGAGAATATCATTGCAATCAACTCCGTTAATGGAGTTGATCACAGCACCGTCCAGATCTGTTGCAAAAGATCTTTTGACTGTAACCCTGCCGTCCGTACAGGAAACCTCAAAAGGGAAAACTGATCCTTCAGCCTGAGCATTTTCTGCATACTTTTCGGTGGGAAGGGTAATCGCTGTATGATCATCACCAATCCGGGCCACTATACCCGAAGCCAACATGAAGAACTTCTCACGGCTCACTCCTCCGGAGAGCAGTTTTTGTTTTGCTTCACTTACAAGTGTATTCATGTCCTGGTGAGACAGATTGAAGAAAAGATCCGGGTGCACCTCTTCCATTGTCTTCAGCATGAAATCGAGATCATCTGTCATTTCTTTACCGGAAAACTCTTTGTCAAGCATATCTGTTGGCAGAGGCGGAGCCATCCTGCCCAGAACCTTTAAGATCCTGGAGTATTTAGCAGAGCTCTGATTCATGGGATCCTTTCTTTTCAAATTCCCTGTTTGTTCTATTTTTGAGGGTGTTCCGTAAATTCAGCCACTTGAGTTTACGCATACAGTTTTATACGGATTACGCACCCTCTATCTACATTGGATTAACTAGATATCTGTTCATTACATCAACAACTGGTTTGATTCCTCCTGCAAAAAAATTACCCCTGGCAATTACAATCTTCCCGCCTGGCCAGGACAATGCCAGATCAGGTGAGCTGGATGTAAAACTGAATATTTTTATGAATTTAACAGCAGCTAGAGGTGTCAGAATGGTATTTTGAGGTCCCAGCAGATTTCCAGCATCTGTGTCTAGAATGCAGAATACATTCAATTCATCAGGAGATAGATTGTCAGCCTTCACCTTAAGTCGATGTACCAGAAAAAGAATCAATCCAAAAAACAACCCGACTGCAGTAAAAATGACACCGAAAGTGGGCAGAGATCTTACATTCATCCAGCCTGAGATTAATGAGTAGATACCATTAGCACTGATAATGAAAGTTACAAGCACAAGTACATATCTGAAGGTAGCAATCCATTTCTTAGATTGCTCCATCACATAGATTTTGTTTGACCGCTCAAATATCACACAGCCGGAAGCCTGAGCAAGTTTTTTGTAATCCATGGTTATTCCATCCTTCATGTTTTCTGTCAGCTCTCTCAATTCGTACTACA
>JAGLQD010000051.1 GCA_023136985.1 Candidatus Sabulitectum sp.
CAGGGAGGGAACATGCACCTCGACAAGATTCCGTTCTGGAACCACAAATGCCACAGCCTTTATCCTCTTGCAACCAATCCTGGCGAAGGTCGCGTAGCTTCCCGGCAGCGGAAGCAGCTTTGACCACGGGACTCTGATGTTCAGAGTTGGAAACCCCAGTGTTCTGCCATATCCCCTGCCTCTGGAAACAACACCAGTTGCTCCGTAGACCCGGCCGAGCAGATATGAAGCGCCACTCAAATCACCTTTGAGCAGAAGCTCTCTTATCTTCCCACTTTTTACAGGCACCCCTTCAACGTCCTCAGGCTCTACCACAGTAACCGTCAAACCGTATTGTTGAAGGTATTCTCTCAGGGTACCAGCACTACCGGAGGCATCTCTGCCAAACCGAAAGTCGTACCCTACTGCAAATCCGCTGAACTGACCCATTTCGGCAAGAAATCTGCCAAAACCCTGTGGTGTGGTAGCCACTGTTACCTCGTCAAACGGAAGCGTAATAATACTAGATATTCCATTGCCCCGCAACAATTCATAACGCTCAGCAGGGGTTGTAAGTCGCTTTCTCCACGAAAGACCGCCGAACATCTGTCTGGGGACAGGCTCAAAAAAAACCACTCCGCAATCCGGGCCTGCGCTTTCTATTACCTTCATGTGCCCTTTATGCACACCGTCGAATGCTCCCAGAGCTGCCATTCTCTTCATGATGCCCCGGCGGCTAGTACCACTTTAGGCTGAAATATCCTGCCGTCGCCAAATCCTATAGCCAGTAGATCGCCACGGGTATCCACCGCCACAACAAGACCTTCAACATCAGAAGAAAACGAATTCCCGTGAAGAATACCCCGAGCCTGGGAAAGGTCTACAATTATCTGCTGATAGCCTCTCATGGCCTCTACCATTGAAAGCATTGAGGATTCGCAATCATTCGACCCGGAGGCTCCACTGATACTGAATGTGCCGGCCATGGTTCTGCGGATATTATCAGCAACTGCGGGAATACCCATAGCTGCTCCTATATCACGAGCCAGAGCCCTTATGTAAGTACCTGAAGATACTGTAACTTCCAATGCTATTCGGTTTTCTGACAATTCTCCCGAACTCCAGTTTGAAACAGAAACTGTTCTTTCAGGCATCTCCGGGGTTTCTCCGGCCCGGGCAAGCTTGTATCCCCGTTTACCGTTAACCCTTACAGCGCTGAAAAGTGGAACCCGCTGCAAAAATGTACCTGTGTATTTCCCAAGAGCACCAATAACATCATCAGTAGAAATGTGAGCACAGTCTGCCCTCGACAGTATCTCGCCGGACATATCCAGTGTATCTGTAAGAATACCTGTTACCATATCAAAGGAATATCTTTTTGTATCACCGGATATGTAAGGAGCCAGCCGGGTAGCCTTTCCAAGAAGAACAACAAGAAGCCCTGTAGCGTCAGGGTCAAGTGTTCCGCAGTGGCCGTACTTTTTATATCCATTTGCCTTTGCCACTGCCATAGCAGCCCGGCGGGATGTAACCCCGGCAGCCTTGTCCAGAAGATATACCCCGCCAGTCACAATCACCTGTCAGTTATCCTCCACATGCAACTTGCGAAGGGTAGAGAGAACCTCTTCCCCGTCTTTGATCGAATCATCCCACTGAAACCTCAGGGTAGGTACAATTCGAAGATCAAGTTTACCTGCGAGATTCTTTCGGATAAATCCAGAGGCTTTCTTTAATACCTTTAGAATAGCCACAGAATCAGCGTCAGGCATGTAGGAGGAAACAAAAATTTTAGCGAATGAACCATCTCTTGCAAGTTCAATCCGGTTGATGACAAGAGAATTAAGCCTGGGATCCACAACCTCCCGCTGAAGAATCTCAGATATAAGCATCTGTATTCTGTTGGCTATCTGTTCTGTCCTTCTTTCATTCACTCCAGTTCTCTCGCAATCTTTATGATCTCAAAGCTTTCAATAGTATCTCCGACTTTAATATCGTTGTACCTGTGAAGCCCTATACCGCATTCAAACCCTGCGGACATTTCGCGCTTATCATCTTTGTGGTGCTTCAGCGAGGATATATCTCCCTCCCAGAGAACAACACCATTCCTTACAAGACGGGCACGGGCATTACGCTTGATCTTTCCAGCCACAATGTAGCAACCGGCAATAACACCGATCTTCGGTACCTTGAAGGTGTCCCGAACTTCAACAGAGCCGAGAAACTCTTCCTTTTCCTCAGGCTTAAGAAGACCTCCGAGAGATTTCCTTACAGTATCTTCAAGATGATAGATAACGCTGTATGTACTTATCTCAACGCCTTCCTCTACTGCGCGTTCTCTGGCCCTCTGGTCGGGTCTGACCTTGAAACCGAGAATAACAGCATTGGAAGCTGAGGCAAGATCAACATCACTCTCAGTAATACCACCGGCACCGCTCAGAATTACATTGACTCCGACTTCATCATTCTGAAGATTTGCCAGAGAATCAATAATTGCCTCAGCAGAACCTGATACATCCGATTTAATGATAACGTTTAGAACTCTCTCCTCGCTTGTTGTGGTTTCCCAGAAGTCTTCAAGAGAAACTCGGCGCCTGGAATGAAGCAGCTTTTCCCTGGTAACCAGCTGGCGGCGAAGTGCTACTTTCCTGGCTTCCTGTTCACTTTCCACACCAGTGAACGAGTCACCTGCAGAAGGGACACCTGGTGAGCCGAGAAGCTGCACTGGGTAGCCAGGGGGAACCTCCAGGATCTGCTCATCATTTTCATCAA
>JAGLQD010000510.1 GCA_023136985.1 Candidatus Sabulitectum sp.
GGTATCCTGAAGAGGGAACACTGGAGTACGCAAGGGCTGTGGAAAATGGAGATGCCGTGGATGATTCAACAGCTTCCAGAAGGCTGGCAGCGCTTTCAGCTGTTGGGGATTCTCTTTATGCCAATTGGGATCAGCTATTGCAGGGAAGAGAGATTTCAGTACTGGTGGATGACTTGCATTCCGGACATACAGTATGGGATGCTCCCGAGGTGGATGCCGTGGTGACATTTGCTGATGCTGTAACTCCCGGGACAGTAGTAAAGGCAAGGATCACGGAATCATCAGGAGCTGTTCTTATGGCAGAGCTTGTTAACTAATGATATAATCAGGGTTGAAAGAATTGATTTACACCAATTGAGAAAGAACAGGAACAAAAATGATGACAGTTTTCCTCCTTGGCCTTGCATTGACAGGATCACCGACAAATCTGGATATACTTGAAACAGTAGTGCTGAATGCTCTTGAACCCATCGCGGAACAGGTCTCAGCTCACGGACTTGAATTCGTTACCTTGAATGTACAGGGAGAACATGAGGGTGGCTGGCTTATTGAACAGATCGCAACAGTCGCTTTGAGTCATGCAGGTGTTACTGTGTACACAAACAGGAGTGAAGAAGGTTGGATGCTGAATCTCAGACCAATGGAACTCGGTGTGACATATGCCCAGACAAGAAGAAGCTGGTTACTGGGAGGGAAGCAGGTCCCCAGACTTGCCAGCTGCGAGATAGCGGCAACTCTTGTTGATTCCAGTGGAAATGTAGTACTCACTGTCCGCGAGGGTTCAGTGATCGAGAGCGCTGTTCCAATCTCTGATATTGTTATCATTGAAAACTCAACAGAGAGATGGCTCAACGGTGAACTGTCAGAAGAGGAAAGCGGGAATATTCTTGAACCTCTTGTTGTTACAGGAGTTGTAACCGCCCTTGTCTACCTCTTTTACTCAAGCAGGAATTAGGCTTTTTGTGCAGCATTATCTTTACACCGCTCTTGTAATATTTCTTTTTTTATCATCAGGTTGCGGAGCCGGAGGTATGGAGGATGACATCCGCGGACAGGCTGATGTTCTTTTCAGAGCAGGCAGGTATTCCCAGGCTCTTTCTTTGTACGAGGATCTGAGCAGTCAGATCGAGGAGTACAACTGGGAGTTGCAGTACAGGCTTGCGGAAACTGCAGTTCTTGCCAGCCAGGCGGATAGAAATCGTAACTACAGACAGAGGGCGAAAACAGCTCTGGACTTTCTTTCCCTGAATCCGGGCCAGTGCGATTCTCTTGCCATCGGGCATCTGTGGCGAAGGCTGGGGTGGGAGATGGTTCGAGATAGTGATTCTCTCCAGGCGTACGATGCTTTTGGAAGAGCCATTACGGTTGCACCGGATCTGAATCAGGTTTTCGAAGAAGAATGGCTTCTCAGGGGCAAATATGCTTCCGCTCATCTGGCATCAGTGGTGTCAATTGATGACTCACTGATTGGAACCCCCGCAGAGGACAGTATTTTGAGGTATGCAGCAGAACTTCATATAGTTGAGCTGGACAGAATACCGCTTGTCAGAACTGATCTCAGAGGAGATATGCTCTTTGCCAGAGCAGGTCTGCTTCAATTCACAGCAGGTCGCAAAGAGGATGAACTTGAGGTTCTCACCGAGCTTGATCGAATGAATCTTCTTGATTCATCCGGCAGACAGCGGAGAATGGATATTCTTATCTTTCTTGCAGAGCAGGACATCTCCCAGGGAGATGCGGTAATGGCCCGGGAAAGACTTTTA
>JAGLQD010000511.1 GCA_023136985.1 Candidatus Sabulitectum sp.
TACTTGTAAAACTTCCAATTCGGGTGCTGTCCACAGTGACGAGATTCTGCTCAAGTTGTTCTATGGAACTCATTCCGCTCAGTACAACAGAAATGTTTCCCTGATCCCATAACCACCTGAAGCCCCATTCGGCTGCAGATCTACCTGGTACAGCTCTCTCCAGTATATCCTTAACATCTGATGGAGGTTCTTTGGCAAGCTGACCGCCCCGGAGAGGCTCCATAACTACTATGGCAAGACCCTTGTCTGCAGCATACTTAATACCCTGTATTCCAGCTTCCCTGAAGGCATCAATGTAATTATGCTGCACCATGGCCAGAGACCAGTTATCGTAGTCATCAATTATCGTTTTAAACAATGGGAACTTGTCGTGGAACGAAAATCCCAGATGCCCGATCACACCATCTGCCATTTTTCTTTCTGCCCAGTCAAGGTAATGGAACCTTTTCATCCTGTCCCACCAGTCCTTTTGCAGAGCATGAAGAAGGTAAAAGTCAATATGATCTATCTGAAGTCTTTCCATCTGTGCATCAAAGAATCTGTCGAGATCATCAGGCTTATCAACCATCCAGGTGGGCATTTTGGTGGCGATCTTCACCTTCTCCCTGTACCCACCGGCAAGTGTTTCACCAAGGAATCCTTCGCTGTTCTCTCTGTGGTAGATCCAGGCGGTATCAAGATAATTCACTCCGTTGTTTATTGCATGGCGGATCAAGTTCTTTGCTTCCGCCCTGCGGATCTTTCCGTAATCCTTTCCCTCAACCGGCAGACGCATGACACCAAAACCAAGAGCAGAGACCTCCCAGTCCAATTTTCCAAATTTCCGGTATCTCATTTTTGTCTCCCTGATTAAATGTTGACCAGGAGCATATCCGGGAATAGCATTGAGGAAAGAATGGCCATAAGAACCAGCTCGCTTATTCTATTGAATCTGCAAGATGTATAAGAATCGATAAAACTTCCTCTTCCAGTTCTCTGGCTTCCTTGAGGTATTCTATCTTCTTTGTTTTTGAAAGCTTCCTATCACTAACTCTAAGAAGAATATCGCTGATACCGGTGTACATATCCTGAAGCTTTACTGCAACCAGGGAAGATATGGAATATGCTCCGGCAATTTCCCCGAAATACAAAGCTCCCTGCTTTCTGCACTCGGACCAGACTGTTCCGTTCCACCAGTTACCGTGCTCCGCACCATAGCCTTTTTTTACACCTTTCAACCAGACATCATAACCAGCTACCCCGCATTTGTATGGCTCCATTGTATAACCGGAAGGATTCTCGTTCAGGTCTTTAGCGTATTCAAGACTCTTTCGAACCGCAAAAAGTGGATCTGGAAGGTCTATCTTTTCAAAACTGTAAAAGCAGGCATGAATCTCATCTTCCCATTCATCCCAGCTGCCGAAAGAGAGATGTGCCAAAGGGTGTTTACACTCCCAGGGCTGCGTACACAAAAATCCAGATCCGTCAGAGCCGGTAATAAGCTGATAGTCCATATTCAGAACAGAGCATGGATTCCCTTTTTCAAGCTCGGTCAGGATAGCCTTCTCAAGAGTGTTTCTCTCCTCCAGAGAGCTTTCACTGGAGAAAAATCCATGTTTCTTCATACGGATCCCGCAATTCTCCAGGAGAGCAATGAAGGGATCAATATTCCAGCAGTAGGGACCGCTTGGGCAGATCGCTTCGTGAATGTTCATAAAGAAAGCATGTCCGGTTCTTCCGTAAAGAGAGGGAGTACTCAGGTCAATATCAAAATAGTCAGCAACACCTCGGATAACTCCCATAAGGGAGCTGTTGAAGGGAGCCTGCGTAATATCCATATTCACTTCAGATCCTCCTTTTTTCAGTCTTTAATAAACTCCAGACCCTTTATCAGAATAAGACATGGATTCTCAGCCCCCCATAACTCCGGCATTTCCTCCAGAGGCATAAAGCCCATAGAAAGATAGAATTCTCTTGTTTTTGCGTAGTTTTTATCGGGATTGGACTGACTGAGTGTTTTAACCTGGAGAAATTTCACGCCCTGTGTAACAAGATCAGACTCAGCTTTCTTCAGCAGAGCTCTGCCAATTCCTATTCGGTGAAATTCAGGAAGAATTCCCATTACATGAATTTCTGCGCTTTCAGAGAAATGCTTCTCAACGGAAAGGAATCCAACAACCCTCTCATCTGCCAGAACGAGGTAGGTTGGCAGACGATCCACCCTGTCCACATATGCCTTAAGAGCACTTTCAATACCGAACCACTCCGGCAGGCTGCGCAGAATAACCTCACATTCCGCTCCCTGCTCAAGCTCTGCTGCTCTTATGCAAAATTCCATGATACCCCTGTGTGTAGCCTTCTGAAATACACAATGAACTCTACCAAAATGTATGGCTCGTCCATCTTAAAATAGTAAAACTCATTATTTCTCGCCATCTGCAAGAACGGTAAGCCGAACTGAGTCCATTCCCGTGGAGGATCTTAGAAACACAATGTAAATGCTGGAAGGCAGTTTCCTGAAAGATCTGCGCTTAGAGTTCCTGGTAATCCTGGCTGCAGGTCAAGTCGGGAAACAACCCTTCCTGTCAGATCGTACAAAAAGGCCTCAAGAGGCTGAGATGAACTCTGATATGCAACTGAGAACACTCCGTTTGAAGGATTCTCTGCAACAAGCCACAGACTAACAAAATTATGCAATCCATCCCAGCCAGGATTGGCTTCGCCGGGAGTTCCCGAACAGGAGAGAAGTACCATTTGGGAATACAGCTGAGACATCAAATTCTCCATTCATGCCCCCCACTTTGGAACAACACTTTACACAACAGTAAAAATACCAGAAACACAGAAAAACCAATTGGATCAAGCGGGGTTGACACAACTGTACTACTGTACTATTACTGTGGTACAATTATCAAATGGAGGGAAGATGCTCAAAATCGATGCCGGTTCAGCAGTACCTGTGTACGAGCAGTTAAAAAGGCAGATCAAGCTGGGGATAGTTTCAGGTAAATATCCCTCCGGTTACAAAATGCCTTCGATCAGACAACTCGCTTCGCAGCTGAAAATAAACCCCAACACCATTGCAAAGGTTTATCGCCAGCTGGAAACAGAAAAATTCATCGCGTCAAAGACAGGCTCCGGGTTCTTTGTAAAAATGGAGAAGGAACAAATGGGAAGCACAAGAAAAATACTCCTGGCTGAACTGGCCGATGAATTCATTTCCAAAGCCATTGAACTTGGTTTTACTCCTGACGAACTTATCAAAACCCTGTCTGAGAAACTCGAGAGGAAATCAAGCAATGATAAAACTGAATAACATCACATGCGGCTACGGCAAGACTCCGGTTCAGTCTGACATTTCCTTTGATATCAACCATGGTGATGTAGTGATGATCACAGGGCCAAACGGCGTTGGTAAATCAACTCTGCTCAAGGTTCTTGCAAACATCCTTTACCCCACAAGCGGTTCAATAGACTATGGCTGGCCAGACACTAAAGACCCCAGACAGTTCATAGGCTATCTGCCGGACAGTCTCAGCATATACAAATCCATGAAGGTAAAAGATCTGGCAGAATTGCACTGGAACGCATTCGGTGTAAAACCAGACCCTCTCCCCCTGCTTAAGGAAGCATCCATAGACTGGAATTCAAGGATCAGCGATCTCTCCGTGGGTCAGAAAGCCATTTTCCACCTTTCACTTATTCTTTCCACAAACCCGAAACTCATTCTAATCGACGAGATCCTTCATACCGTTGACCCGCATCTGCGCAACTTGGCACTGGAAACACTTGTAAAAACAATGGCAGACAGAAACCCCACAGTGGTAATGGTAAACCTGAACTACAATGAAGTGGAGCACATGGTGAACCGTGTGATCTTCCTTACTAGAACTGGAATACTTCTTAATGAAACTACTGAATACCTTCTGGAAAACGCCAGACTGGTCATTGCAGACAAAACTCCTGAAAATGTAAGAGTACTTGCAACCAGAGTTCACGCTGGCAGAACCGAACACCTTGTTGTTTCAAAAGAGGGTGAACAGTTGAAGCTCTCTCACATACTCACACTGCTTATGGGCAGCACCTACCAGAAGAAGAAGTAGAAGGGGGTACAGAATGTGGAAAAAAGAGATCACAGACACCCTGAAGCAAACTGCCCTGGTGCTTAGTTTTCTGCTGCTGATGCCGATGATTTATTTGGTAAATCACTTTAGATTTCCAGAAGCAGATCTTTCTTTCCTGTGGTACATAGACTGGGGAATCAGCTTTCTGATTTCTTTCCTAGCCCTGTATCTGGCATACAACATGTTTTCTTCAGAAGACTCTGATGATGCACTGAATTACATAAGAAGTCTGCCGGTTAACAAATGGAAACTGCTCGCTATAAAAATTCTTCCAAGGCTTGCTGTTACTTTGCTTCTTGTATTCACATACAGATATCAAATTGAATACCGCTTCACTCTTGGAGTAGCAGGGATGTCGCAAAGTGCTATGCTTCTTCACAGATTTACCTTTCTTCCCAACACAGGAATTTTCCTGATGATAATGATCGCAGGTTTCCTTCTGGGGATCTCGGATAGAAAGAATCCCTTTCTTGTTGTTGCCCTGGCAATACCGGTACTGTACATGATTCTTGGAGAAGCAACTATCCCAAGATCGATGTATGTGAACACATATCATTGGTGGTATGGTCACTTTGGTTACATGTCTCACAATGTCTGGCGTTCAATGATCTTCCTCCTTACTACTTTTCTTCAGATCTATCTTCCCGCGATAATCTCCTTCATTGTGCTTATTCCTGTATTCAAATCCTGGGATGCCTCTTCCGGAAAGATCAGAAGCCAGAGAATTCTGAAACGAATGGCAGCTCCTCTGACCTTGATAATTGCCCTGTTCACCCTCAACCAGCTTCATGTGTTTTAGGGAGGAGAGGTAATGCTTAGAAAAGAAATAATGGATACTCTGAAACAGACCGGGTTAGTCCTGAGTTTCCTGCTGATCATTCCCCTGGTCTACGGTGCCAATCAGTTCAGGCTGGATGAGAACATGACCTTCTTTGTCTACACATTATGGGGGCTGACATTCATTCTTCCACTACTGAGTTTTCTTCTTGCGTACACGATGTTTGCCTCGGATGACAGCGAAGGAGCAGCAGAGTACCTTAAGTCACTACCGGTTTCAAAAGGGAAATTGCTTGCAGTGAAAATTCTGCCCAGAACCATACTCACTCTGTTGCTTCTACTGGCCTGCAACAAATACCTGGTTGCTTTCTGGCCCAGGGCCGGAATTTCTGCAGCATGGTTTGCCTTTGGTGTTGAGGGCTTCTTGAAAAGCACTCTCATTGTTCTAACAGTAATGGCCAGCGGCTTTGTTTTAGGAATCTCAGACAGAAAAAGTCCTTTTCTTGTTCTCTGCCTGCTGGTGCCTGTGCTTTTCCTCTACGAAACGCAGTCTCCTTACGGGTCTCTTCTCTCTTCAAAAATGATCTGGCTTTACTACTTTAACTTCATGGAAGCTCTTGGAATTGAACAGCTCTGGGTATTCAATCTCGGCAGATTTCTCACTTACATAGTTGGCACCGCCCTTCCGGCTGTTCTACCGATACTGGTTCTAATTCCAGTTTATAAATCGTGGGACTGCTCATCAGAAAAAGTAAGAAGTGAAAGAATAATGAAAAGAATGGCAATTCCAATGGGATTTATCATTGCACTCTACGCTGCAACTGAATTGAAATTGTTCTAAAGGAGATAGAATGTATAAAAAAGAATTCATGGCAACTTTGAAACAGACAGCGGTAATTCTTAGCTTTATGCTGCTGATTCCAGTAATACACTGGGTTAACGAAATGAGGCTTCCCGGGGGAACCTCCTCGCTTGGCACATACATGATGAATGGCGGCTCCCTGTGCTTCGCATTGCTCATTGCCGGACTTGCATACATGATGTTCTCATCTGAAGACAATGACGATGCGCTGGAATATCTGAAAACCCTGCCGATCTCAAAATGGGAACTGCTCAAAATCAAAATTCTTCCCAGGTTAGCAGTCCTTCTTGTGCCCGCAATGGCAGCTACTCTATTCATGGCTCTGCAGCCATCAATAACTGTATTTGAACTGTATTTTCTGGTGATTGCGCCTGTAATGCTTTCAATACTGATTGCTCTGCTGTCAGGCTTTCTCCTCGGTTTATCAGATAGAAGGAATCCAATATTAATCGGTTCAATGACTCTGCTTACTTCATATCCAATATTCTTCGGATCCATTCTTGTGCATAAGATCTCTCGATACATCGATGACCAAACCCATGTGGGGATCCCAGCCTACGAGTTCGCTCCGGTCTACTTGTACGCCCTTGTAC
>JAGLQD010000512.1 GCA_023136985.1 Candidatus Sabulitectum sp.
TAAAGGGATAACGGTAATACCTGGAGTCGGGATTAAAAACCTCATCCCTGCAATCTTTGCACATTGCAAGATCCGCTGGAATTGATATTCGCATGGAATCGTCTGCTGAACTTTCAAGTATCTCAAAGCCTCTAGCAACTTCTCTTTTGTGAATTGCAACCCTGCTTACAACAAGAACTCCCTCCAGGCGAGCCTTTGGAGGGAGTTCTTCAGGTAAATTCTTTAAAAAAGTATCTACAACCTTTACCGGTCCGTCAATTACAAGACGAACGGTGCCTGACTGATTCCTGACCCAGCCGGTCAAACCGGCACTGGCCATTATTCTTGCCATGGTCGGCCTGAAACCAACCCCCTGCAGTATACCGGTAAGGTCTACTGTCAGGCGGACAAAAGAATCAGTCAGCATAACATCAGTTGATTAACCCAGCTCTCTCTTAAGAGTTCTTTCAAGAACTGCAGGTTGAATCGGCTTCTGGAATACTCCGGTAAGAGACAGATCTGCGTAATTCGTGTTATTCCTGAGTGCGTCACCAACAGAACTCAGCAGAAAGACCGGAACAGCGCAACCTGCCAGTTTCAGATCCTTTGCAAGCCCTGTGCCGGAGTCAACTTCTTCCATCATCAGATCAGCCATGATCAGATCAGGTTTTTCCGATTTGAATTTCTTGAGCCCCTCCTCAGCACTGGAGGCACTGACAAAGCAGTATCCAAAGCTTTCCACAAGGATTTCTAAAGCATCGAGCATATCCCTGTCATCATCAACGCACAGAATAACATGTTTCCCGTCTTTCATAACTTATCCTCATTTCAATCTGCACGGTTCAATAGGTACATTAACATTTACCGGTCTTCTACTCCAAACCGGTTCACATACTTTGCAAAATCACAATCTTCAAGAGCATGTTTCATAAAGACCAGTGCATCGTCAAGGTTTTTCCTGGCCTCAGGCGATATCCGTTCTCCGAATTCATTGAACTCATATCCTCTGATTCCCAGCATATAAGCATCAGCTTTGCTGGAAAGCAGATCTTCAGCCATGGCCATCAGTGCGTCAGCACTGATACTGTGAGAAGAAAAACTCATGTGGTGCTTCGGAACAACATGCTCAAAATGGAACGGCGCCGGTCCGGATACATCAGCGTCAACAAACACCACAAAGTCGTGCTCGGCGATGGCTGCTGAATCCTCAACCGCCAGCTGATAGTTGGAATCTACAGTGACCCCCTCCAACTGGAGCTTCTCCATCTCTTCTGCGAACACGGGTCCCAGGCCGTCGTCAAGACGGCCGGGGTTTCCGTATCCTATAATCAGAACTTTCTTCGCTGTTCCAGCCATCAGGTAGATTTCTTATCCACTATCTGACCATTATGGTCAACAACGCTGACTGTAAGCGGCATCTTGCCCAAAGCATGTGTTGCACAGGACAAACACGGATCATAGGCTCTGATGGCAACTTCCACACGGTTCAGAAGCCCCTCGGTGATCTCTGTACCGGAGAGATACTTCTTCGCCACTTTTTCCACAGCAAGATTCATAGGTACATTGTTGCTTGTGGTGGAAACGATAAGGTTACACATTGTCACCTGGTCATCCTCATTCACCTTGTAGTGGTGAAAAAGAGTTCCGCGAGGTGCTTCGATAAGGCCAACACCCTCTGAGCGACGCTCACCCTTAACCACAAGATCCTCGCCCTGAAGATCATCATCATGGAGAAGTTCCTTGATCTTTTGAGCAGAGTGCAGAACCTCGATCATCCTTGCCCAGTGATAAGCCATGGTAAGGTTGTTGGGCTTTCCACCTGTAAGAGCTTTGAATTCCACGCGGGCAGCTTCTGCCTCTGGTGTATCGATGAAGTCAGCAGTATTCACTCTTGAGAGAGGTCCGACACGATACCAGCCATTCTCTGTTCCCTGATCCTTGATGAAAGGGAACTTCATGTATGACCAGTCTTTGACTTCTTCAGCAATGATATCCGAGTAATTCTGGTAATTGAAATGATCAATAACCTTGTTTCCCTGGGAATCAATCATTCTGATACCGCCATCGTACAGATCCATTTCTCCATTTTTACCGATAAGAGAAAGATGACTGGAATCAAATGCTCCGAAATCGCTCAATTCTTCAAGGTGTTCAACAGTGTAATCCCTGGCTATCTTAAGAGCACCTCTGGACCATTCGATCTGCTGATCTATGTCTTTCAGAAGGAAATCACGCTCGGCAATACTGAGATTCTTATTGATTCCGCCTGGAATTGCACCAGTGCCGTGAATCTTCTTACCTGCGGTTCGCTTGATAATTTCCTGACCGAACTTGCGCATCATAACACCCTGAACTGCAA
>JAGLQD010000513.1 GCA_023136985.1 Candidatus Sabulitectum sp.
AATACTGAAAGCTGAGCATACACGCCGGGTTTGCGAGGCAATTCTAATGATAGGAGTCAGCCTGGAGTTATCCAGTGAAGATCTTTCTATTGCTGAAACATGTGCGCTTTTGCATGATATCGGCCGATTCGAGCAATACAAGCGATACCGGACGTTTTTAGATCATAAATCAAAAGACCATGCCGCACTCGGCGCGGACGTGATACAGAATTTACATGTATTGGACGGTATTGAACCTGAAACGGCGGAGATGATTATTTGGACGGTAAGACATCATAACCGTGCAGCCTTGCCTGAAAATCAAACGTCACGTGGTCTTTTATTTTTGAAACTTTTGAGAGATGCTGACAAGGTGGACATCTGGCGCGTGGTGACCGAGTATTACCACCGTTCCGGAAATCAACGGAACCGGGCCATTGAACTGGATCTGCCGGATACGCCACAGGTTTCGGACGCGGTCTACGATGCGCTGATGAATAGAACCCTTGTACAGATGTCAGACCTCAAAACCCTTACGGATTTCAAGCTGCTTCAGATGGGATGGGTCTATGACTTGAATTTCCCCATGACATTCCGGATTGTCCGGGAAAAAAGATTCCTCGAATCCATCCGGGATGCTCTGCCAACGTCCTCTTCTCGCGTGAGAGAGATCTACAAAAAGGTTCAGGCACATGTGTGTGAAAATGCGTTTCAAAAATGATTCAGTAAAAATTTTAAATATTCATTCTGCTTATCTTATTCGGGAGTCATTAAAAATGGGGACATTATGTATTTGTAGATAAAGTATCTGATACGTTTCTTGGAAGAGCTACAGATTTAGAAAACTTTATAAATATTGGTTCATCTCATAACAAATAAATCTAGCAGATGTAAAAAACCGAGCGGAGATTATTAATATTGTCAATGGTAATGTCTCACTTTTACCAATTTCTCCAAAATAAAGCTTCTCAGCGATAGGACTCTGTTACGCATATTACGATCAATCTTAAATTGATACCCCGCCAGAAAATTTGAGGTTGCCAATTTTAACCTCAACCCCTCCATTTTAGGATATAGGCTACAACCCATCAACAGTATTTAATATTTTCCACTGCAGGCCGTATTGACATTTGCGTTTGACCAGTTATAGTTAATAGCAGTAAGAAGAAAAAGCCACTCCTGCCGTGAGGTAGGGTCGGAAAGC
>JAGLQD010000514.1 GCA_023136985.1 Candidatus Sabulitectum sp.
CCAGAACAGTCAACGGAGCAGCCTCACCATTCATGGAAAGGGTACTTGAACGCATTTCCGGAACCAGAGACGATTTCTTCAGAGCCTGCAGCCGCAGCATGAATGTAAGTGCGGATTGTGTTCATGCAATTCACCCGGGATGGGCTGGGAAACACAGCAAGCTTTCCAAACCTCAGCTGAACAAGGGTCCTGCAATAAAGATGTCTGCCGGTGGCAGTTACGCATCAAGCGCAAGAACATCCGCCTACTTCATGAAGTGTGCTGAACTTGCAGATAGTCCTATTCAGAAATTTGTCTCTCGCGCCGACGGAAAAAGTGGAGGAACTCTTGGTCCGATTGCTGCAACAGGTACCGGTATTCCCACTGTTGATGTCGGTAATCCCATGCTCTCCATGCACTCGGCGAGAGAAATGGCTGGAACCGTTGACCACAAGAACATGATCAACTGCATGAAGATTCACCTGGAAGGCCATATAGCAATCACTACATAAATCTAGATAGAAATTAAATGAGAGAAGAAAAGGGCCACCAATGTGGTCCTTTCTTTTGTCTACAAAAGCAGTTATAATATTTTCTAAACGTTTCAAGAACCACGAAAGGAACATGATGAAAATAGGAATTATACTGCTGTTTGCTATTACGCTGACACTTTCTGCCCAGGCTCCGGACTACTCTAATTTTATGTATGTATACGCTGACGGCAACCGTATTGATCTGCTGAACGGTTATGCCTCGCCTCTGGTAACAGACTGGGACAGTGACGGTGACAAGGATCTTCTTATTGGTAGATTTGCCTATGGCAACATAATGATCTTTACAAATTCAGGAACAAATGACTCACCGATTCTTTCATACAGTGGCCTTCTACAAGCTGGTGGTGTAACTCTCTCAGTACCAAGTGGTTGATGCACGGGTGCTACAAATCCACAGGCTGTGGATTGGAACAACGACGGGTACGATGACATTCTTGTAGGCGACAGAAATGGTTACATAAACTATTTTGAGAGAAACTCAGATGGTACTCTCCAGTCCGGTGTTAAACTCGTTAGTAATGGAACACCTATTGATGTTGTCTATAGTTCTGCACCTGACTTTGCAGACTGGGATAATGACGGAGATCTTGATATGATCGTTGGCAGCGATCCAACAGCACCTCTTCGGATCTATATGAATACCGGTACTGCTTCAGCTTATCAGTTCTCCGGGTATGTCAATTTTGTGGCAGGAGGGTCCACTCCAAGCGTCCGCTATTCCATGCCCACTATTTTTGATATGAACGGTGATGGTCTGTTTGATATTGTCATGGGAGCCAGCGACAAAAAATTCCACTACTACGAGAACACTGGCACACTGGGGAATCCTTCATTTGCAGCAGATAGTCCACTGGAGTATCAGAGTGGCGGTCAAATGTATACAGAGTCTTACTGCAGCCGCCCGGAGGTTGCACACTGGGATGAAGACGGGCTGCCGGACATTATCAGCGGTGCTGCAGGCAGCGACGATTATGTCTATTACTACATGGCGCTTCCAGGCGTATCCACAGAAGAAAGCTCATCAGGTATTCTTGCCCCGGCATCGCTCTCTATGAACGAGAACCCTGTAACCTCAAACCTCTCCATCTCCATAAACCTCGGTGAGGTATCCACGCCGGTTATTACTGTTTATTCCATGGATGGCAGGGTATTGTTAACCCACAATGCAGGGACACTTAACCCCGGTCACAACACAGTGTTCATTCCCGGGACTTTGCCAAACGGCAGCTACATGCTTCACTGTTCAGCTGGAAACAGGCAGTTAACCGAAAGATTTGCTGTTGTAAGATAGCAGGATAATCAGGTTTTCCATAAAGGGGTCGGCTCATGCCGGCTCCTTTTTTTGCAGGCTGTTGTTTCGTTCTTTCCTACCAATTCAGTATAATTCAGCAACAATAATACTTATCAGGAGGAGAACGAAATGACAAAAGAAGTCGATGTAGTGATTATAGGTGCGGGTACCGCAGGGCTTTCCGCCCTTGGTCATGTAAGAAAAAGAACAGAAAACTTTGTGATAATAAATGATGGACCTTACGGTACAACCTGCGCCAGGATAGGCTGTA
>JAGLQD010000515.1 GCA_023136985.1 Candidatus Sabulitectum sp.
GAAAGCCCAATGTCAGCTGCGACATTTTCTCTTATGCTTGATGTTCTTAACAGAGATCTTATGTACGTTTGCGCACAGGAGGGAATTGCTGTTCTTGATCTGGCTTCTGAGATTCCTCACAGTAGAGACTACTTCTATGATTCAATGCATATGACAGAAGCTGGAGCAGAGCTTGCGGGAGAGATTGCCGCGGACTTCCTTCTGGAGCTTTTAGAGAGTGAGGAACTTTTATGGCAGGAAGATTAATTGAGATATTTCTTCCTACAGAGAGGCTTGAGCTGGCCAGATCTTCTATTAGTGGTTTGCATATTACTTCTATGTGGATGGAGAGGTTGTCTGAAACACACTCTCAGCTTCATATCCTTACCGATTCGGCAAACAGTGAGAAAGTAACTGATAGATTGAGTTCTGCTCTGGCTGATACCATTGACGACATAAGGATCGTCTGTCTCCCTGTAGAGGCTTCAATTCCAGAGGAGAAAAGCTCATCTGGAATAATAAGCTATGATGAATTGAAGCAGGATATTGTTGAAATGACCAGTCCTTCACCATCCACCTGGATACTGACTCTTCTCTCTGCTGTTGTGGCTGCTGCGGGGCTTTACAGAAACAGTGCCACAATCCTTATTGGAGCCATGGTTATTGCACCGCTTCTGGGGCCCAGCGTTGGTCTCTCTTTGAGCCTGATCCACGGTGAGAAAAGACTGTTCGGAATTTCTCTCCGGGAAATGGTTATTCGCAGTGTTATTGCATTTATCTTTTCTGCTGTACTGGGGATGATCCTGGTGGTTGACCCGGCCCTTTCCGAGATCACTGCAAGAATACAGGCCGGTCCTTCGGACATGGTTCTTGCACTGGCTTCCGGAGCAGCGGGTGCGATTGCTTTGTGTGCAGGGGGATCTTCCACGCTGATCGGTGTAATGGTAGCTGTGGCACTTATGCCGCCAATTGTAACAGCAGGTCTTCTCTGGGGAGGGGGCCACTTTGGATGGCAGGGCGGGCTTTCACTCTTTGCTCTTAACCTGGCCTGTATTGTTGTTTCAGGTGCTGTGGTATTTCTTGTCAGAAAGCTGACCAGATCAAAGTAGATCTGTCTTTTTCATCAGTGCCATGTGTCCTGCCCGGAACCACCTGGGAGTGGATTGAAGCACTGGGATAACCGATGGATCGGTTCTGAAAATATCCTTTATAAATCTGCGGGCATCTTTTCTTGGGTCCGAGTTATCCATGCTCTCGAATGGTCTGTAAAAACGGAGAACAGAGGCATTACCGTCATAATCCCCAGGTACTATTCCAAACTCAGCAGCTCTGTCTGTGAGTTCGCATTTTTCCGGCAGATTGAAAATCGACAGATTCATGTAATCAATTTTGCCCTTCAGCCTTCTTACCATATCAAGAGTGAGCTCTCTGTCTTTCTCTGTTTCACCTGGAAGACCGAAGAGAAGGTATACATAATTTCTCATGCCTGAATCAGATATTTCTGTAATAACTTTTTCCGCAGTTTCCGGAGAGAATCCCTTCATGAATCGCTGAAGGATACCGATACTGCCGCTTTCAGCTCCGGTTTGCAGCATAAGGCAACCTGAATCGGCCATTTTTCCCAGAAGATCATTTCTCAACCAGTTTCCCTGGGGCCTTGCAAAACCGTAGAAGCCGGAGGTCTTTTCCCTTAGAAGCGGTAGAACTCTCTCAATTGTTTGAACGGGAATGGCCGAATCAATCAGGTGGATCACCGGATCATCGGGACCGCTGGAAAGGAGGCGTTCGAGATTCTTAACAGAAATATCCATGTAGGGTTTATCTCTGTCCGGGCAGAAGAGACACTTGTTCCATGTGCAGCCGGTTGTTAGTGGAAACGGTATAACAGGTCTTGAACTGAAGTATTTCCAGTCGTTTGCAAAAACAGGCCATTCAACTCTGGAAAGGAATGGTTGATCTTCTCCCACTATGGATCTTCCATCATCAAGTGCAACTTTTCTGAAACAGCTCTTGAGAAGCTCGATCCCGCTCCCTGTATCATTCAATGCAGAGGCAAGAGAACCGCCAACGGTTACCTGTATACCGGATTCCTCTAGAAGCCATGCTGTTTCCACCGCAGCCGGGAGCTGGGAAAGATACGCCAGTGAGATCAGTGCATGGTCAAAGGAGCCTCTGCTCTGTTTTACCCACAGTTTGAGATAATCGCTGAATGGAGTTGAACCGCTTTTCGCAAGGAAGATGAGGTCTGCAGTAGAATGTGCGATTCCCGGCGGCACACTGTCCATAAGTGAAAGCTGCCAGCCGGGGAATTTTTTCTTGTACGACTTTAGAACAGACTGAAGAACACCGCAGACGCTTCTGTGTTTGTGCGGGTCATAGAATTCAGTTTCAGGGGAAATGAGGTATTCAATGGATGGAGCGCAGTTTGCAAAGCCGGCTTTGGGAGCATGCTCAAAAAATAGCCATCTGAAGAATCCCAGAGACAGGTCATGTATGGGTGCTTCAATACCCCGGGCGGCAAGGCCTCCTGCAAGCATGAACGCACCTGCCGGGACTTCTGACGGTGTTATCACCGGTGGTGAAATAACTGCTAAACGATCCACTTTTCCCCTTTCTCTGTAGATGCTGAGAAAGATAACATTCATAAGAAAGAAATACCATAATATGGTTCCTGAATCTCAAAGTGAATATCTTACCTGTATATGATTAACTCAATCGCAACTGTTCTGCTTTGTACCTTTGCTGCCCAGAGCGGTGATCAAACCGTTCTTTCAACCGCAGAGCGGTTCTTTTTCAGAGATGATTTCCAGCAGACGGCGGACCTGATCGATTCCCATACATGGGTGACTGAGTCTTTGTGGAGCAGGGCTGGGCTTCTTCGGGAACTCTGTGACCATGGCTTCAACATCCAGTGTCCGGTAATGAATCAGTATGCTTCGCGACAGTTCAACTCTTCTGTTTCTGTTTCTTTAGCAGGAGAATTTCAAAGTGGTGATTCTGTACGGATTATTCTGCCGGTACCTGCGGAGTTGCCATGGCAGACTTTCACGGAGACAGTCGATATCTCAATTTCCGGCATAGAAGGAGCGTTTAACACAGAAGGTGGATGGCTTGTTCTTCAGGGAAGATCCAGTGGTCCTTTCGAGATTCGTGTATCACAGCAGGTAAGCGTTGATCCAACTACATTTCCTGGGATTAATGCACCTGGCAGTGCAGAGGCCATGGTTCCGTTTCCAGGTGAAGATCCTTTTCTGGACAGATGTCTTGATACAGAGGTTTTCTGGGCGGGAGGCGATGCTGTCCACATGGAATCGTCCTTGCTGGCTGCAGGTGAACCCAATCCCATGGTTCTGGTTGAGAGGGTGATTGATGCTGTTTCTGTTTTTTACAGAATTTCGAACTCTGCTGTTGAACAGATCCTTCTTTACCCGGTTTCAGAGTTGACTCTTCAGGGCGAGATGCAGAATTCTCTTGGCGGGGCTTCCCTGGG
>JAGLQD010000516.1 GCA_023136985.1 Candidatus Sabulitectum sp.
CAGCGGAGAATTACAGACTCACCGATTAGCCGGCCCGATGAGTGGCACTATCCTTCTTGTTGACGACGAAGAAATAGTAAGAACTGTATTGAAAACGCTTATGGAATCCATAGGGTTTACCGTGTTGACAGCTTCAGATGGATTTGAGGCGGTTGAGCTTTACAGGGCAAATCTGAAGGAGATCAAACTCGTTCTTATGGATATAACCATGCCGAGGAAAAACGGTGTCGACGCCTTTATTGAAATGCGTGAGATGTCTCCCGATGTAAAAGTCATCATTCTCTCCGGTCACAGTGCAGAGAGTTCTTCAAACGAAATGATGAACCTGGGTATTCTCAGGGTTCTTCAGAAACCGGTAACCATGACTGTTCTCGCTGCAGCAATTAAGGAAGCTATCGGCAGTTGATCATGTCCATTGCGTTTGCATGGCTCGACCGAGAGTGTAACACTCTTTGCCCCTTACCTGTCCTGTGGTCAGAAACCTCTAAACAGAAAGGATAGGAAAATGGACTCACTAATACCCATTGTTGCTATAACCAGTTCTATCGGGATTCCTGCTGTGGTGATCGTGATTGCTCTGTACATCTGGTACAAACGCAAGATGGCCAGGTACAATGTGATCGAGAGGGCAATCGAGAGTAATGTCACCCCGGAAGTTATTGAGCAGCTTGTAGCCACTATTGGTGAAGAGGATTCTAAGAAGAGAACTCCTCCCAGGCAAAGAAACCTGATTCATGGCACTATACTTATGGCTCTTGGATTAAGCTTCTTCATCCTCAGATTCATTATTGGTGGAACTGAGATTGCGGGAATGCTGGCCACAGGTGCAATTCTTACAATGCTGGCAATTGCCAAGTTCATCATTGCCTTCTTCATTCTTAAGAAGGACCCAGAGCAGTCGTGAGCGAAGCAACAACGAAGCTGGTGCAGGCTGCCATGAGAGGCAACAGGGATTCCTACGGTATTCTTGTGAAGAACTACACCGGCTTCGTGTATACCATGGCCCTTCGCATGACAGGTGACCATCACATGGCGGAAGACCTCTGCCAGGACACTTTTGTAAAGGGCTGGATGAAACTGAAAAAGCTTCAGGAACCGGCGGC
>JAGLQD010000517.1 GCA_023136985.1 Candidatus Sabulitectum sp.
GCACTGGGTTGTGGAATACCCAAGGGGATTCTACACCCTTCGGATCTGAACTGCTCCAGAATCAGGAAATCAGCCCAGTGGACTTGAAAGAACGCAAAGAATAGATTCTCAGAGAGTTATCTGTGAAGCCCGTTTCTGGACGGAAACTAATTATCTGTTCCGTAGCATTCTTTCTGAAACCAGTATTCTTCCCCAGTGGTCTCCCATCGCTTCCACTTCTCTTTTTAAGTCATTTGAGAGCTTCAGCAGATTGAGCATCTGAGTTACTCTTGCTCTTGAGATAGCGAGTTTTCTGGAAAGATCAGCTTTTGTCAGATTGTTCAGTTCCATCTCAAGAGCCATCTCTTTAGCCTGTATTATGGGGTTCCTGAAGGTCTTCTTTGACTTTGGGACGGGCTTGTTCCCGATGGTTGCATTGAACCAGAAAATAGTGCGTTGGGCGACTTGACCGAGGCGCCAGAGCCCCTTGATCAGTTCAAGAGGCTTTTTATTAGCCTGTCACTATCTACTATTGATTTGTTATCTACTAATATCTCGCAGATACATGACCGTAGTGCTGCTTGAACTGCATCATAAAGTATCAGTTGAGCTTAATACATCTAGAGTTGGTGGTTCCCAGTTCAGTTTGCAATACAAGAGAATAGCACCCAACCGGCAACGCTGTTGTATCCCATAAAAGACAGTGATTACCAGCAAGAATGTAACCTTCTTGAATTTCAGCTAATCTCCTGCCGTGAATATCATAGACAATGAGTGAAATGTTAGAAGATGCTGGTAAGGAGAAATGAACTTCAGAAGTCTCTGAAACAGGATTGCTTGCTATCTCCAAAAACAGAGAGGTATCTGATGACCCTGAATTAGTATCCTCAATACCTAGTTGAATGGTTTTATTCAGATAGACTTCAATGTTGTAGTTGTTTGACATAGACTCTCTTGTTACTTGAGCGAAATCAATGTCACCATCCAAATCAAGGTCAGCAATTGCTGCTTGCTTGCAAGCATAATCGTCATAATTCAAGTAATCAAGTGAAAGCAATCCATCTCCACTTCCCAGCATCAGCAGTGAGGCAGACGCACCAGAACAGAAAACATCATTATTGCCATCATGGTTAAAATCTTCAATTGTTGTTTGTCTGAAGGGGGTTCCAGGGAACCAACCATCACCCATTTGGTTGAAAATACCACCACCTAATCCAAGAAAGGTATGAATAGCTTTCCCAGTCTGAGGAGTTGCTGGGCAGCACGCGATATCGGGCCAAGTATCATTATTATCCAGGTTACCAATTGTCAGCGAAGCCAATCCAGGTATATTGCTGTCAATATTGCCATAGTAGCCATTCCATGTAACAGAACCATCCCCATTATTCAGTAAGAATGACAGAGTATAGACAGTAACAATAACAACATCATCGTCTCCATCTTTGTCAATATCACCTACCCCTAACCCCATTGACTCATAGTCTTCATCATAGATTTCCTGAGAAATGAAAGTGCCATCCCCGACTCCGGAGTAAAGGTATACTTTTCCTGACATGATAACTGTAACGATATCCTGTATGGTATCGTTGTTGAAATCAACAACACAAAAGGCACCACCAGATCTCATTCTTGAAAATAGGGTATCACTGAATTGACTTGAACCATCATTAAGGAAAACAGCCAAAGAATCATATCCAGTGCCTCCTACATTGTATCGCACCATAACATCAAGGTCGGAATCATTGTCAAGATCAGCGGTCTCAATCCAACCTGGAAACTTTAAGGGATACTGCTCCTCTAGAATGAAGGATCCACTTCCTGTACCTAGAAAGACCTGAACGAGGTCATCAATTTGGTTAGAGAAGATAAGATCTGGTATCAGATCCCCGTTGAGATCTGCGGCATGGACAGCAGTTGAAGTACTTGTGCATGAAAATGGATAAGTCCAATTAGGCTTCATGTCGAATACTGTAGAAGCAAAGCTGCTACAGACAAGAGTGAGAGTTATGAGGAATATCTTATACCTATGCACTACTCAATCACCAATACCTTTCTTCTTAGCAAATTCTCTCCTTCTTCCTCTAGAAGTATAACATAGCATCCGAAAGGAAGAACACCACTTTCGTTTGAAGTGTTAAAAAAGCACTACCGCCTGAGTTGTTTTCCACTATTTGCTCATCTACAAGCCTGATCCTGCCACAGAAGAGTGGACACTCAGTTAAGCTGGTATTAGAAAAAATAGCAGGATCACATCTTCCTTCAATTGAGATGAGATCAGGAGGACTAAGTTGTAGTGTTACCGGAATTTTTCTTGACCAGTGTTGATGTAGGATCATCCAGGTATTGCATATCCTCTTCACTTTTGTATATTTGAAGAGGATTTGCACAAAGGAGCTTCCATGAGTCGACAACAACAGATACTGGAACTTGCCAGAAAAAAAGGTATTATCCGAGCCGAAGATGTTGAGGTGGCGGGTATTTCCCGTAACTATCTGTACCGAATGCACAG
>JAGLQD010000518.1 GCA_023136985.1 Candidatus Sabulitectum sp.
CACAATGTTGATTCCCATTGTGTAGTTATCAGCCATTTCCTGTACCTGGTCAAGAATGCGGTTCTGTATATCAAGTTTGCCTGTGGTAAGCACAGCATCTATGGCATTATCTCCTATGACCTGCCTGATACAGGCTTCCGAAATGTCCACAAGAGTTCCTGAGGGTTCTCTTACATTGAACAGATAGGCTCCCACATCACTGATTCTGTACTGCACAATAACCGAACAGTTGATGATGTTCTCATCACCTGTAAGCATCTGAGCTTCACGAAGCATATCAGGGTCGTTGAAACCAACATACTCTGTGGTTCTGCCTGAACCATAGGAACGAAATCCAATTTCAATTCTCTGAACCACATTAACAGGTGCTTTCAGCACTGTCTGCACCGGCCATGGAATTTTCAAATGAAACCCCGGCTCGGTAACGGAAGTCATCCTTCCGAAAGTAAGGACAACTCCCTGCTCCTCCGGACCAACGACATAGAATGGCCCGCCTTTTATCAGCCAGACCAGAACAGCAACGGCAAGTACTGCCAGAAAAATCTGTTTAGGCCCGAATGACTGGACATCCACAACTTTCATATCATCATCTCCCCTCGCTTTTTAAGATTTCCAGTTTTCTCTGAAGTGTTCTTCTGCCTATACCAAGAAGTGAAGCGGTTTTCGTTCTGTTACCACCGGTTAGATCCAGAGTCTTCTTTATGACTTGCTCTTCAACTACAGCAAGAGTAAGTGGAAGACACAGTTCCAGCGTACTGCATGTTTCCTCCCGGACTCTTTCGAATTCATTTGGAAGATCTTCCAAAGATATCTTACCCTGAGTTGTGACCAGAAGGCTCTCCATCATGTTCTTCAACTGCCTTACATTGCCAGGCCAGCGGTATGACTTAAGCCTTTCAATAACTTCCGTATCAACTTCAGGCATAGACAGGCCGAATTTCTCCGCGGCTTGCTGAAGCAGTGACATTGTCAGAAGCGGTATATCGCTCTTCCTTGAACGGAGAGGTGGAATATCCAGCTCTATCACCTTGATCCGGTAGTAGAGATCTTCCCGAAAAGTCCCGTCCTGCACCATTCCTGCAAGATCGCGGTTTGTTGCAGTGATAAGTCTGACATCAACAGGAACAGCAGCATTCCCCCCCAGGCGGGTAATTTTCTCTTCCTCAAGAACTCTGAGAAGTTTCGCCTGAATGGAAAGCGGCATATCACCGATCTCGTCAAGA
>JAGLQD010000519.1 GCA_023136985.1 Candidatus Sabulitectum sp.
ATTGAAGACTCTCAGGGAAGAGAGTACTCAGTGATCACTGGAAGGTTCTCATCTGGGCTGCCAAGCAGTTTTACAAGGCAGTTTCTAAGCGTGGAAAGATTCAGTGGCTTACGGAGTACAGCAGAAAAGCCCTCAGAGTAGTATGAGTCAACATCACCAGCTCTTAACTGAGAAGAGCACAGTATCAGCTGCATTCCACCTTCTGCAACAGTGTTAAGTGTGATCAGTTTAGCAGTTAGCAATTCATCATGATCCGGTGAATCTCCGTCTAGAATTGCAATTTGAAAGGGACGATCGCACCGGTTGGACTCTTTAAGCCCTGCCAGAGCCTCTGATCGATCTGCCACCGCAGTAACAGAACAGCCAATTCCCTGGAGCATTTTAGAATACACGCTGCGTAACTGACTATCTCCCTCTATAACCAGAATATGAACATCAGTCAGAACAATATCATCGATCACATCAGGACTGATCCGCTTTTCAAGAGGAATGGTTAGCCAGTAGGCACAACCTGAACCGGGAACTATACGCCGATCAAGCTCTCCTCCAGCTGCTTCAGCGAATTCCCTGCAGACCTTCAATCTGCTCTCCACCTCAGATGAAACTGAATCTGCAAGGGGATGAAGGCTTCCATCAGGAGCCAGTTCCGCCCCGGGGAAACGCACAGAAAAGCGCACTTCCATCACGCTTTCTTTTGATGAGATATATGTAACTCCTATTTCCACTCCACCGCAAGACAACTCCACCACAGAAATTTCCAGGAGGATCTGAAGAGCATTGCGCAAGCCTACAACCGGCCCATAGAAAAGGCCAGAAAGCATGGGGTCTATTTTTACTTTAATATCCATGTGCATGTCCTGCAATGGCTCAACTGTCAGTCTCAGGAGCTTACTGATAAGAAATTCATTCCTCTCCAGAGAAATGCCTCCACGAGAGCTTCCCATTTTGTCCTGCATAAGATGCACCGCATTGGTCATCTTCCGGCAATCTGCCTGAACAATGGAAAGCATTCCTCTCTGCTCCTCTGTCTGATCTGACTCCAGAAGCAAT
>JAGLQD010000052.1 GCA_023136985.1 Candidatus Sabulitectum sp.
TTATGGATGCAAACATCACAACCTTCATTACCGCTCTTGTTCTTTACAAGTTTGGAACCGGACCCATCAGGGGATTTGCGGTAACACTTTCCATAGGTATCATGGCATCTATGTTCTGCTCTCTTGTATTCACCAGGTCGATCTTCAGTATGCTGCTTGCCCAGGTGAAGAGAACAAAGATCAGTATTGGCAAGATGGCTCTTATCAGAGATGCCCATTTCAACATTACTGGAATACGCAAGAAAACCTATATGGCATCTCTTGGGATGATCCTTGTGGGGCTCATAGCATTTTTCGCCAATGGCGGGCTCAATCTTTCCATCGACTTTACCGGTGGACTCGAAACAAATGTTATCTCAACAGTTCACGGGACAACCGACGAGCTTGGAGAAGCTTTGACGGCACAGGGACTTGAGAGTGTTCAGATCCAGTCTCTGCAGGATTGGGAAGGCGACGGGCATGCCTTTGTTATCAGAACTTCCACCAGCGAAAAAGATGCAGTGTATGCCGCCCTGGGGCTTGAGAGCTGTACATTGATGGAAGATCAGAGTGGGAACTCCGAGGCATCCTTCATAAAGCAGATCGGGCCCAGAGTAGGTGCTGAGCTAAGGTCCAAAGCAGTGGATTCAATCCTCATGGCCATGTTCTTTATCGTTCTTTACATCTGGTACAGATTCCAGTTCAAGTGGGGAATTGCCGCTGTCGCCGCTCTTGTCCATGATGTTCTGATCACCGTTGGAATTCTCGCATTGCTTCAGGTTGATGTGAGTCTTACCATTATTGCTGCATTACTTACAATTGTAGGTTACTCCATTAACGATACAATTGTGGTGTTTGACAGGATCAGAGAGGACAACCGTCTGAGAAAGGGTAAAACCTTCGAGGAAACGGTTAACCATGGTATCAATGAAACCCTGAGCAGAACCATTGTTACTTCTGTGACAACATTTGTTGCAGTGCTTATGCTCTTCATATTCGGCACTGGTGATATCAGAAACTTTGCCCTTACGCTGATGATCGGTATCGTTGTTGGTACCTACTCCTCAGTATTTGTTGCAAGTCCGATCCTTATCGACTGGCATGCAAGACTGAAGAGAAAATAGAAATAGCACAGACGAGACCGGGGGAAAGGCAATAAGCCTTTCCCCCTTCTTTATTTAGACGGGTATTGAGATAGAGGATTCTGCCCCGCCATTCTTTCCGTTGGAGATGGCGAGAGATCCACTGTGTCGCTGGGCAATCCTGCTGACGATGGAAAGACCAAGCCCTGAGCCCTTGCTGTCCTGACCCTTGACAAACGGGTTAACGGCTCTTTCAGCAAAGCCAGGCGGGAAACCGGGGCCATCGTCAGTTACTGTGATATTTACACACTGTTCCTCTGCCACAAGCAGGATCTCAACAGTTGACTCAGCATACCGAACCGAGTTTCGAACAAGATTGGAGACAGCTCGAAGAAGCAGTCTGTAGTCGCCGGATACTGTGAAATCGGAATTGTCTGAAGAAACAGTAATTTGAATATTGGAGTCTGGAATCTTTTCTCCGTCAGCGGCTGCCATGCAGACATCTTTAATGGAGACCCTTTCTTTTGACAAAGCACCAGCGCTGCCTATTCTGTTAAACTCCAGCAATTCGGAGATCAGCCTGTCAAGCTCAAAGAGGTCCCGTTCCATAAGACCAAGTTTTTCTTTTACTGCCTGGGGATTTTCCCTGGCCAGTTCCAGAGCGAAGCTCAGTCTGGCAAGAGGGGTTCTCAGCTCATGGGCAACTGCATTCAAGAGTTCATTGTGAGAGCCGAGAAGAGAGATTATCTGTTCTGCCATCCGGTTGAATCCCGAACCCAGTTTGTCTATTTCATCACCACCACGAGAACCGGGATATCTTGCTGCAAAATCACCTTCACCGAAGTCGGCAGTAACTCGTCTAAGCGTTGAGATCCGCCTGAAAACAGACTTGAGTCCAAGGGCAAGCGCAACAGCTTGAGAGAGGAAAAGGCCAAGGGCGAACAGAGCCAGAAGAAAGAATCTGGCAGGAGCTGTTCTGCTTGACGCAAGCATAGAGAAGTCTGCTCCACGGGGTTGAACAAGACGCACGCCTCTCCATTCCCTGTCATCCGGTGGAGGGTGACCGGGCATCATGGGAGGACGATGGGAGTTTCTGAAAAAACGCAGCACAATGTTCATTGAATCCGCAAGAACCTCGATCTCGGGTCCGCTGGGGTTCTGCATGCTCATTACAATCTGCTCAAATTCATTGATCTTCTCTGCTCTTACCCGTTCAAAGTGGGCAGGCAGCACAGAAAATGATATCCATATGGAGAGCACAAGGGTAGCAAGTGTGGTCAGAGACAGTACAAGATAGATCTTCCAGTATAGCCTCATGATGAAATGTCCGAAGAGAGAGGAGACATAAGGTAGCCCAGTCCTCGAACGGTTTTGATCATATCTCCGTGTTTCTCCAGTTTTCGGCGAAGCCTGGAAATAAGAACATCAACCGACCGGTCGAAGGAGTCAAAATTGATGCCCCGGAGTTCTTCCACGAGAACACTTCTTTTCTGAACGCGGCCGGCTCTCCGGGCAAGCAGCACCAGCAGGTCAAACTCTGTGGTTGTCAGATCAAGAAGTTTATCTTCAAGGAATGCTGTTCTTCCGGGAACATTTATTGTAACCGGACCTACCTCGATCATCTCGGAATTAAGATCAGAGGAACTTCGTCGCAGCAGAGCTCTGACCCTGGCCAGCAGAACTCTGGGTGCAACAGGCTTGCCAAGGTAGTCATCTGCTCCCAGTTCAAGGCCCGTTACAACGTCTACGTCATCCTTCATGGCCGTGAGCATCAGAATGGGCCCACGCCACCCCTCCCGCAGAGAGCGACAGACATCAAGACCGCTGATATCCGGCAGCATCAAGTCGAGTATCACAAGATCCGGATGCCCCGCTACCACTCGTTTTTTTACATTAGCTCCCGAGTGGAGAACTTCTATTTTAAAGCCCTGATTCATCAGGTACTCTGACAAAAGCGAAGCAAGTGGAACATCGTCCTCTACAATGAGTATCTTTTCCTGCATAGTACCTCCTGTTGACAAAGAGCAAACCTCTTCTATTCTATTGCTCACGGAAGAATGAAGCAATCTCTTGAGAAAGGAACGCATATGGGACTTTTTATGGTAACGGTACTCACTTTGGTCATTCCGGCGGGCGATCAGGGTCCAGCATACATCCTTGAGCCGGTGGGTATCGAGTTTGGATATCTTCCTGCAGAGATTTCCCCTCTGATCCAGGGTGTGATCACAGAGGAAAGCGGAGCTCTTGCAGGCCAGCCGAACAACCTGGGGTTGAGTTTTGGCTGCTATTACTGGGAAATGGAAAACCAGATCGATAACAAAGCCCTTTGGATTGAGGAAAAGCTGTCCAGTGTTCTGCCTCCTAATTTAATGGAATCCATAAATACTACCACTCCAACATGGACCGAGGGTAGTGCAGGCACTGAAGTAAGAGGGTCTCTCTCTCTCGGGTTGATGTCGGAGATCAGTTTTACATTTTCGCCTCCTGGAGGCGTTCTGGGCCGAGGTAGAGCCTACGGGATATTCAGGAATGGCTACGCCGTTCTTGTGATCATGTATGGTCCATCAGAAGTAAATCCGCAGAATTTTCTGCAGCAGATAGTGGCTCTTGCTGTATTGAGCGGGGAATAACAAAACGAAAGAAAGCCACGCAGACCTGTTTCTAATGCGTGGCTTTTTTCAGAACAAGAAAACTCAAAGCAAAATAGATCACCGAGTGGGCGGCCACAACCAGAGATATGTTCCAGTCGTATCTCAGTGAATCCACCTGTGTAACCATATCGCCAAGAGGGGCTATGAACCACCAACTCACAGATGCTCCTGAAAGACCAGGCAGAAGAGCCAGACTGAAAAGACCGAAAGCAAGTGCAGCACCACCGGCATTGCTCGTAATTGATGAGCAGAGGGTTGCTGTCGCAACCACCCAGAGAGCTGTAAAAAGACATCTGGCAAAGAGGAATTGAGATATACTTTCCGGAGAGACCCCCAGAGGGGTGAGAATACCAAGAGAACTCAATACCATTGCAGTTGCTGTAAGAATGAAAGCGGAAAGAACAGTGCTGAAGAAGTATCCGGAGAGTTTTCCTTCACCATTTTTGATCTTTGCCCATGCTTCTGAAAGAAACAGAGTTATCAGCGGAGTGGCTACCATTGCAGTGAGCATTACAATTCGCCAGAGAGAGAAAATAGATCTTTTTCCAACAGGAACGTAAGGAATCATTCCTGATTCCTGCAACCAGGACTCAATAAGCATTGAGGCAATAAATAGAACAGGAACTGTCAGGAAAGGCGCTAACCACTTGAGGTGCAGCACAGTTTTCAGATTTCTCAATAGTTGAAAGGAGCTGTTTGACACGGTTAACCTTTCCTTTATTCGTTCAGACGGGAATATTACCCAGTCTCAATCGATTGGATTAAATGAAGAAGTTGTTGACCATTGCTGTATTGTTTCTGCTCTGTGCATGTGGTGAAAGATACGCAGGCCTTGGTTCTGTTGATCTTCATGTTACATCCATTACATTCAGTGATTCCGACCCCGCCACAATAACAGGAACGCTGCCTTCAGGCAAACCGGCACAGTTCATCCTTGCGGTGGATGCTCCACAAATTAAGGGAATAACCGTCAGGTATTCACTCCAGACAGATACCTCGGGGCTTGCAGAAGCAAACAACACGGTGAGTTTTCCGCTTTTCTTTCAACAACAGATGCAGCAAACTAGCGGAGTAGCAGAGTTTGAACTTCTGCATGAAGGCCTTTTCTGGGAACCGGATTATTCAATTCGACCAGACACCGGAGAAAGACGGATCTATGCCACAGCTCTTCTAAACAACAATACCGGTCAAACCTGGCACGCAGACACAATCCGCCTGGTGGACGGCGACAACAGCCCTGTAACCACAGCTACCGGGCGAATAACTATAAGACCGGGCTCTCACCCCGTCCCCTGGTGGGATGCTTCAATAGGTACTTCAGAGGCCGTTATAACCTATGGGTGGCCTGTCTGCGGCAGGTGGAATCCCATGATCGCCGTTTACTGCCCCGGAGCAGGAAGGGTTGAAAGCTGGACAGGAAGCATTTATCACAGAGCCGACACACTCTGGTTTCCAGCAGACTCGCTGATAGAACTGAATCTCACATGGCAGCAGATGCCAAGCCAGTATCATTGCTTCATGGAAGCGATTTCACTTACGGATTCTACGATGAACTGGAGGATTGAGTGGCCTGAAAGACTTCCCAGAGGAGCCGAAATTTCCCCGGGTATCGAGAGCTTTGAACTTTCATCAGGGGAAGCTGTTACAATTCTTTACAGAGAGATTTACTAACCGGAGCTCTCCTTGACCATTTGCCCCGGATTTGCTAGAATAGCGTTCCTGCGGTGCGCCCGTAGCTCAATTGGATAGAGCATCCGGCTACGGACCGGAAGGTTTGGGGTTCGAGTCCCTTCGGGCGTGCCACGGAATATCAAAACAAATCAGTCCCCATCACCGGGGTTTTTGCTTTTCGACCCAGCTCCACATCATAAACTAGGCACTTTTCAATATCAGGCGCGTAATGTTATGTCTCTCAGTGGAGAGTTTTTGAAGTCTCCAATCCATTGACAGGAATATAGAGTTACCTTATCTAAGGTCTTAAGAAAAAGTAACCATGATGAGCCCGATAATGAGCTATCTGGTAATTGTTGTTTCAACACGGAAGACGCATTCTCAGTAGCTTTGCCCTTCGGGTTTTTATCTTTGTACCCTTTTGTGGAAGGCACACTATGAGAAAATTGATTTATGTCCTGTTCTTTCTTTCCGCCGTTTCTTTTTCGGATACTGTAGACCAGACTGACTGGTCAGGTGGTGATGGTGTTCCTGGCCCTGTAACAGACTGGGGAAACAGCTACGATACTTCCAGCCAGATCGACAGTACTTCTGGTTTGCTGCAGTTGGCTGAAGTCCCACTCGTCAATCCAATTGAACACACTGTTGACGGAACCTTTAATGGAGCAAAGTCTGTATATGCATCCGACATTGATGGTGATGGCGATATGGATGTGCTGGGGACTGCTGAAAATGCCGATGACATCACCTGGTGGGAAAACACCGATGGATCCGGCACCGCGTGGGTTGAACACACTGTTGACGGAACTTTTGATGGTGCAACCTCAGTATACGCAGCCGACATTGATGGTGACGGTGACATGGATGTGCTGGGGGCTGCCTATTTTGCCGATGACATCACCTGGTGGGATAACACCGATGGATCCGGCACCGCATGGGTTGAGCACACTATTGCCCCAACCTTTGATGCCGCATACTCAGTTTATGCAGCTGACATGGACGATGACGGTGACACGGATGTGCTGGGGGCGGCTTTCATTGCCGATGACATTACCTGGTGGGAGAATACGTATGATGCAGGCACTGGATGGGGTGGGCATACTGATGACACAGCATGGGTTGAACACACTGTTGACGCAAACTTTGATGGTGCAATCTCAGTATACGCAGCCGACGTTGATGGTGACGGCGATATGGATGTGCTGGGGGCAGCTCCGATTGCGGATGACATCGCCTGGTGGGAGAACATAGGTGGCTCCGGCACCGTATGGGTTGAGCACACTGTTGACGGAGACTTTGACTACGCACGCTCAGTATATGCAGCCGACGTTGATGGTGACGGTGACATGGATGTGCTGGGGGCGGCCAGCATCGCCAATGACATCACCTGGTGGGAGAACACCAGTGGCTCTGGTACCTCATGGGTTGAGCACACTGTTGACGGAAACTTTGATAGTGCATCCTCAGTATACGCAGCCGATGTTGATGGTGACGGTGACATGGATGTGCTGGCAACCGCTTCGAATGCGGATGACATCACCTGGTGGGAGAACATAGGTGGCTCCGGCACAGTATGGGTTGAACACACTGTTGACGGAAACTTTAATGGCGCAACCTCAGTATACGCAGCCGATGTTGATGGTGATGGTGACACTGATGTGCTGGGATCTGCCTCTACTGCCGATGACATTACCTGGTGGGAGAACACGGATGGCGCA
>JAGLQD010000520.1 GCA_023136985.1 Candidatus Sabulitectum sp.
ACCAAGTGCTGCGATCTTATCCTTTACAAACACTGCCCGTTGTTTCATTTTTTCTTTATTCATTAAGCTGGCTGTCTTTGTGTTCCTCCTGTAATTCTCCACCTCAAGGGTAAGCTCTATGTTCCTCTGATCCAGATCGTTCTTAAAGCTCTGCATCTCTGAAATATCAATGAATACTTCAAGAAGCAGATCCTCGCCGTAGAGGTGAATTGGAATAACTGATTTAACAACAGGTATCTTGTGACCGTCTTTATGAAGAACAAAGCGCTTCTCCCTGTCAATCTTCATATCCCTGTCAAGAATTGGACATTGATCCACCAGAGCAGGACAGAAAGCTGAATGACACAGCTGGCCTACAAGTTCACCCTTCTTCCTGCCGATGACTTCGCAAGCTCTGTCATTGATCTGTCTGATGTGTTTGGTCATGTCTACAAGAATTACACCCACTGGAAGATCCTCTAGAATTCTGGTGGTTGCAGCTACTGTTTTTCTCAATGCTTCAGCAGTTTTAACTTCGTCGGTAATGATCCGGTTTCCCCCGCGGTAGCCCTTCAATTTGCCGTCATTATGGAAAATAGGTATCCCGCTGGTGGAAATAATGACTTCATTTCCATCTTTTGCTGTTAAGTGATTCACAAGATTCTGAAAACTCTCATTTCGAGATGAAATACGAGAGAATGCGGAGGCAACTCTCTCGCTTTCTTCTGCAGTCATATAGTCGAAAGGAGTTTTTCCGAACAATTCTTCAGCGGAGTAACCCATGCTTTTGTGAACAAAAGGTGACACGAATGTAAAAGTACCGGAAGTATCAACCTCCCACACCCAGTCGAAACCGCTGAAGGCGATGTCTTTGAACTTATCACTTGCATTCTTAAGACTATCCAGCTTGTTCCTGTATCTGGTAATATCACGGACAACTGCAATGTAACCGGAAAGAAGTCCCCGTTCATCAACAATGGGGGAAAATGAAACATCAACTGGAATTATTTCTTTATCCATCGTGGCAATAGATACCTCGATGGAAGTACCGGTGTGCTGCTTCTCAAGGAGAATCCGATCCAGATCTGTAGCAGCGAATTCATAGAATTGAAGACCAGAGATCGCCTCAATTGAAGGTGTCTTTATCAACGAGAGAAATGAAGGGTTTGCAAACTCAACACAAAAATCACCATCAAGAAAAACAACTGAATCACTCAATTGCCTGAGCAGATTCATTTCAAAATTACCGGATTGTTTGATCATCTTCTCTGGAGACACCTGTTCGAGATATGAACACATCACCATTGGTTGTTTCTATCCGGGCAGTCCACTGGCCGTCATATGAAACTTCGTTCGATATCTCAAAACCGTCAACAGAGATATCTCCATTGGTGGTTTCAACCTCAAGTCCCATATGATCAGGTAGCTCCACAGCTATATCACCATTGGTGGTTTCAATGGTCACAGCATCTCCCTGCATAAGAAGCAGGGCTGTAATATCGCCGTTGGTGGTTGAAATGCTCTGTGCCGAAGAGACCTCCAC
>JAGLQD010000521.1 GCA_023136985.1 Candidatus Sabulitectum sp.
ACTCAGGAGCCTGCTTCCGTTTGAGTGATAAGGCAGCCTTTCAGATAATCTCTAAAGACAACAATGTATTCAGCAGCATCGACACAAGGATCACTGAACTTCTACTGGGATACACTCAGCAGGCGCTCAAACGCATTGCTCTTCAGCATCAGTTGATCAGCCAGGCACTCCACGACCCTCTCACCGGTATACGCAACAGGAATTATTTCAACAGGATCATCGAACTGGAGGAATTGAGAGCCAGAAGAATTGGTTCTTCCATCGGATTCATAATGGTGGACATAGACAAATTCAAAATGGTTAACGATAATTATGGCCACCATACAGGAGATAATGTTCTTCGTGAAATCGCAAAGATCCTTGAAAACGCTCTCAGGAAAACAGATACAGTGCTCAGGTATGGCGGAGATGAGTTCCTGATCATTCTCACAAGAATGGCAAAAGATCACTGCCACCGGGTTGAAGCCAGGATCAATCTGGCAATTGAAAAGTCTCAGAGACTGCACATGAAGGGTGGAGAGAATGTCACAGTATCAATGGGGCACGCCTTCTGGACTCCAGATGCAGAAGAAACCGTAGACGAAGTGCTTGGTATGGCTGACGACATCATGTACAAGAACAAACGAATAAAGCTGGAATCCGGCAGCGATTAAGAACCTCTTAAACATCACGGCAAAGTCATCCCCTGCCCAAAGGCGGGGGCTGGCTCGTTAAAATCGAAAAGAAAAACTTTCATCAAAACTTAACTGACCGAGTTCCCGTTGACATTCTTCCTTGCCTTCCCTCTATATTTTCTGATGCTCACAGTAAAACCACAACAACCGCCAAACCGAACTGGTCTTCTCTCAACCAACGGGAAATAGTACAGGAAGTTATCTTCAACAGAAGCGTTTTCCCAGTGTTTTGCTGATATTGCCCTCTCTTGACATCCCCCCCCTCATGCACTGCCATATTAACTGGTAAACTGTGTATTTTATTCATGGTAACCAGAAAGCAGGAAACAATGGAATC
>JAGLQD010000522.1 GCA_023136985.1 Candidatus Sabulitectum sp.
GGTTGCTTCCTCTCTGCTTCTGTCAAAGGACGGCGGAGATCTTGATTCCATCACAGGAAGTACCATTACTTCCCGGGCTGTTACAGAATCTGTAAGAGACGGGCTTGATGCCCTTTCTGCAGCAGGTATTCTTCCCGCAGAAGGAGGTGTCCAATGAGTCTGACACAGGATTTTTCCAGAGGAATCATGAAAGAGAATCCAGTGTTCAAGCAGGCACTGGGTATGTGTCCTTTTCTTGCGGTGACCACAAGTGTGGAAAATGCGCTTGGAATGGGCGCAGCTGCCACATTCGTGCTTGTATTCTCAAATTTTCTTGTTTCTCTGTTCAGGAAGGTTATTCCCGCAAAGGTGAGAATTCCAAGTTACATCGTTATTATCGCTACTTTTGTAACGCTGGTTGACCTTCTTATGAACGCCTATCTACCTGCATTACACAGCAGTCTCGGTATTTTCATTCCGCTGATCGTTGTGAATTGTATCATTCTTGGCAGAGCGGAGGGATTCGCCAACAAGAACAAGGTTCTTCCTTCCATTGTAGATGGTATTGGAATGGGGCTGGGATTCACCCTGGCAATGGTGATCATGGCTACTTTCAGAGAAATCATAGGTAACGGAAGCTGGCTTGGTTTCAATCTTTTAGGAGAAGCCTATCAGAATCAGCCTCTTCTTATCGCCATTCTTGCCCCGGGAGCATTCATTCTCATGGCATTCATACTTGGCTTCTTCAACATAATGGAGAAGCGTAAAAGGGGAGGTGCCAAATGATGAATTCAATGCTCATCTCGTTTGTTATGGCAGCGCCTGATGGCGGTGAACCATCTTTCAGTATTGCAAAGATGATGGCAATAATTGTAAGTGCGATCTTCATAAATAACTATGTACTCTCCAGGTTCCTGGGCATCTGCCCGTTCCTGGGAGTTTCCAAGCAGCTGGACAGTGCGGTTGGAATGGGTGCTGCAGTGGTTTTTGTGATGGTTCTGGCCACGCTGGGTTCCTGGCTTGTTTATCACCATCTGCTTGTACCCCACGGAATGGAGTATCTCCGAACCATCACTTTCATCATAATCATCGCCAGCCTGGTGCAGCTTGTAGAGATGATCCTTCAGAAGTTCAGCCCGGCTCTGTATGATGCACTTGGTATTTTCCTTCCACTGATAACCACCAACTGTGCTATTCTCGGCGTGGCAGTGCTGAATATTGACGACAAATTCAGTCTGGGATACTCTCTTGTTAACTCTGTTGCCGCAGGTATTGGTTTCACTCTTGCTCTTGTTCTTATGGCCGGCCTCAGGGAAAGAATGGAAACAGCCAATGTTCCAGAAGCTCTCAGAGGGCTTCCTCTGGCTTTCCTGATAGCAGGAGCCATGTCCATTGCCTTCCTGGGCTTTGCCGGGCTGGGGGGGTAGATAATGATAACGCTAGTTGCACAGGTTACTTTGATACTTTTCGCCCAGCAGCCGGACGCTTCAATTCTGTCAGCGGTTACAGGGCCAGTTGTTGTGATGGGTTCAATCGCTCTTATTCTTGGTCTTGGTCTTGCGTTTGCTGCAAAGAAGTTTGCCGTGGCGAAAGATCCAAGGGTTGAAGCTATTCTTGAAGTTCTTCCCAGCGCTAACTGCGGGGGTTGCGGCTACCCCGGTTGCTCTGCATTCGCAATTGCTGTTGTTGAAGGAAATACACCTGTTACAGGGTGTACTGCAGCCAGTTCTGCAGTTAACTCAGAAATTGCCAAGATCATGGGTACTGTTGCAGAAGAGGGCGAGAAAATGACCGCTGTCATTTTATGCAATGGTGGCAAGTCTGCAGTGAATTCATTCAATTACCATGGCCCGTCAAGCTGTGTCTCAATGTCTATGGTAATGGGAGGACAGAAGGCTTGTTCTTACGGGTGTCTCGGTTCCGGGGACTGTATTGCAGTCTGTCCATTCGATGCTATGACCATGGGTGATAATGGCATACCTGTAATTGATT
>JAGLQD010000523.1 GCA_023136985.1 Candidatus Sabulitectum sp.
GAGAGAGATATCTCTCATTTGCAAATGGTCAGTATACAAGTGCTGGAGGTTCTCATCTCTCAGCATTCAAGGAAGGGCTTCTTAAAGGAGTTAATGCCTACAGCTCCGAGAAATTTACCGGAGATGATGTCCGGGATGGAATTATAGCAGCCATATCTATCAAGCTGAAAGACCCTGTGTTCGAGAGCCAGACCAAGAACAAGCTTGGCAACAGCGATATCCGCCGTGACATTGTTGCTCAGGTGCAGAGCGAGATAGAACAGATGCTTCACCGTGATACCTCTCTGGCGGATCAGCTTATCAACAAGGTGAAGGCCAATCAGAAACTTCGCACAGAGCTGCTTTCCGTGAAGAAGAAAGCCAGAGCCAGGGCAAAGCAGACCGCAATTCGTATTCCCAAACTAAAGGACTGCAAGATTCACCTTGGAACCGGTCACAAGAGGGAAGAGGAAAGCTCCATCTTTCTTACTGAGGGAATGAGTGCTGCGGGAAGCCTTGTTGCTTCCAGGGATGTGTATACTCAGGCAGTTTATGCTCTCAAAGGGAAACCTCTGAATGTTTATTCCCACAAACGGGATACCGTCTACAAGAACGAAGAGATCTACAACATTATGCGTGCTATGAATATTGAGGGTGGTGTTGAAGGGCTTCGTTACAACCGAGTTATTCTTGCCACTGATGCTGATATCGACGGGCTTCATATCCGCAACCTTCTTATGACGCTCTTTCTCCATTTTTTCGAGGATCTGGTGCTGGACGGCCACCTTTTCATTCTTGAAACCCCGCTTTTCAGGGTAAGAACCAAAAAGAAAACCATATACTGCTACAGCCAGAAGGAAAAGACGGCAGCAGAGAAAAAGCTGGGTAAGAAATCTGAGGTCACAAGATTCAAAGGGCTGGGAGAGATCAGTCCGAAGGAATTCGGTCAGTTCATTGGTCCTGACATCAGACTGGAAAAGGTCGGCATTGATAGAATAGGAGACATTTCTGAAATGCTCGGCTTTTACATGGGCAAGAATACCCCTCAGAGAAGGCAGTACATAATGGAGAACCTTCGATGACAGGATTGAAAAAACTATTTGAGAATAATTTCCTGGATTTTGCTTCTTATGTGATCAAGGAAAGAGCAATTCCGGATGCTGCAGACGGGCTTAAACCTGTTCAGAGACGAATCCTGTGGTCCATGTCAGAGATGGATGACGGCAGATTCAACAAAGTAGCCAATGTCATAGGTCATACTATGCGCTACCATCCTCATGGAGACCAGTCAATAGGTGCTGCATTAGTTGCTCTTGCCAATCGAAATTTCTTCATAGACAAGCAGGGAAACTTCGGAAATATCCTTACAGGAGATGATGCGTCAGCACCCAGATATATAGAATGCCGGCTTACGCAGATGGCCAGAGACATACTGTTCAACAATGACACAACTGATTTTGGTGTAAGCTATGATGGCAGAAATAGAGAACCCGATCTGCTTCCCGCAAAGGTTCCTGTTGTTCTTCTTCTTGGTGCAGAGGGAATAGCTGTTGGGATGTCCACAAAGATCCTTCCCCACAACTTCAATGAAGTACTCAAGGCTCAGATCGCCTGCCTTAGAGGAGAAGAATTTCAGCTTTTCCCGGATTTTGTTCAAGGTGGAGCTGTGGATGTATCGGCCTATGAAGATGGTGAAGGAAAGGTAAAATGCAGAGCTCGAATAGAGAGAAGAGGCAACAAGAAGGTTGCAGTCACTCAGATTCCTTTCGGAACCACTACCGAATCTATTATAGCATCAATTGAAGGAGCTGCCCGAAAGGGGCGGCTGAAGATCTCCAGCATTGATGATTACTCTACCGACAAGGCTGAAATAGAGATAACCGTGGCAAGAGGAGTTTCTGCCGACGAAACTATACAGAGGCTTTTTACAAGTACAGACTGTGAGATCTCTCATTCTGCTAACATGATAGTTATCATGGACAAGCGTCCGGTGGAAACAACGGTATCAGGGCTGGTGGAATACTCGGCTGATTCTCTTATGACTCTTCTCAGGCGGGAACTTGAGCTTGAGATCGCCGGACTTCAGGATCGGATGCACTGGATGACCCTGGAGCAGATATTTATTGAGAACAGGCTTTACAAAGCCATTGAAGAATGTCCAACTCTTGATGATGTCAGGTCAACTGTGTCCGGCAGTCTTTTGCCTTTCCTGGTGGATTACAATAGGGAAGTAACTGTTGAAGATGTTGACAGACTTCTGGCTTTAAAGATCCGCAGAATAAGCAGGTTTGATATTGAGGCTCATCGCAAGGAAATAGGTGACATCAAATCGAAGATGAGGATTGCCCGAAAGAAACTGAAGAATCTTACAGATTATGCCGTTGATACCCTGCAGGGACTACTGGATAAGTATGGAAAGCTTTTCCCGAGAAGAACATCTGTCGAGACCTTTTCCGGTATCAACAAACGGGAAGTGGCCATCGCCAATCTCAAACTTGGGTTTGATCCGGAAACCGGGTTCATCGGCACATTGGTCAAGGGCTCGCAAAGCTGGAATGTCTCTGAACTTGACAGAATCCTCTACTTTCTTGGGGATGGAACCTACAAGGTAATTCCCATGCAGGAAAAACTCATGATCAACGGAAAAGTTCTGTGGTGCGGTCCTTGTGACAAGGAAAAGGTTTACGCCTGCGTTTACAGAGATCGGAAGAGCAGAGTTGCCTATGTAAAAAGGTTTGCAGTAGGTGGTTATATTCTTGACAGAGAATACCTGTATATGCCGGAGAACAGCGAACTGATGGTTTTTCTTCACCGCGAGAATGTTCTTCTTGACTACTGGTTTGAGCGGCGGAAGAACATGAAGACCAGAAAGGGCGAAACTCTTCTTTCAGAGATAGCTGTGAAGGGGGTGAAGGCAAAAGGCATTCAGCTCTGCGGCAAGAAGGTAATATCCACACTTAAGGCAATCGAAATAAATGATGAACCTGAACCTGAACCTGAGCCTGAACATGAACAGGATCAGGAACAGGAACAGAAAGAAGAAAGTGCCGGGGATATTCCAGCTGAACTCCCGGCAGAACCGAAAAAGACCCTTGAAGAGATCAGTGCGGAAGCAGATGCTCTGAAAAACAGAATGAGCAACATTCTCAAGAAATTTGAAAGTGGAACTCCCGACCTCTTTGGGGACTCTGAGTGAAAACAGTGAGGAACTCAGCCAAATCTGTGATCATTCGAGACAACAGACTTCTTGCTATCAGAAACACCACTGACGGCCAGGACTGGTATCTGCTTCCTGGTGGTGGCCAGAATCACGGGGAATCGCTGAGAGATGCCCTGAAAAGAGAGTGTATGGAAGAAGCCTCCATACTGGTCGAAGTTGGTGATATTCTTTTTGTAAGGGATTACATCTCAAAGAATCACGAATTTGCAGAGACAGAGAATGATGCCCATCAGGTGGAATTCATGTTTATCTGTACCATTGCTGAAGATGCAGAACCACAGATGGGGACCGGTGCCGACCAGTGGCAGACCGGTGTCCAGTGGCTGCCTCTGAACAAACTATCCGAGTACGATCTTTACCCTTCCCGACTGAAAAAAGCTCTTTCAGCCGGGATTCCAGAAAAACACCCCATTTATCTGGGTGATGTGAACTAGTTTATAAGAACAGCCTTCACACTGTCTCTGCAGCTATCCGTCTGCAGTCTGATGATGTAGGTTCCAGTTGGAACACTCTCACCTGAGTTGTTTGAGCCATTCCAGACAACGGAATTCAAACCTGAAGTTCTTTCGCTGTCTGCAAGAGTTCTGACCTCCCTGCCGGACAGGTCATAAACTATCAGCGAAACATGGCTGTTCTGATCCAATTCAAAGCTGATCACAGTGGTGGAGCTGAATGGGTTCGGCGAGTTCTGATTCAATACAAGCCCGCTTTGTGGAAGGCCACCTTCATCTTCCATGCCGCTTCCATCATCGTACTCAAAAGCTCCAACATCCGGTGCAGAGCCGAAGTACTGATCCGGAGTCATGTTAACAAGTGTGTCTCCGCTCAGCACAAAGAAATCTATTCCTGTGTCGATACAGGCAGATGTTGCAAGAAGATTGAAATCAAGATTGTCAGGATCGACAAACTGAGGGTCTTCGTAGAAGCAATTCGTTCCAGTTGCACCGCAGGACATATCAAGGTCGCAGTAGTATGCTTCCGCGAAACCGGCCATACTCAGAAAAACATCGTCACTGTACATGCCGGGGTTATCGTACACAATGGTATTCACAAAGTAGCCTGTTCCATATGCAAGAAAAACCCCTCCGCCATCCGCAGTAACAGCAGAGTTTCCGGAGATAGTGCAGTTAACAAGAAAAAGTGTATTACCCATGCCAAGGGTATGAATCGCTCCACCTCCGGAGTACATCGTATAGTTATCGGCAAAAAGACAGGAGGTAAAAACAGTACCGTCTATCATGTAACCTGAAACTGCACCCCCGCCGTAGAGACAATCATTCTCTATGAACTGGCAGCCAGTTAACTCAGAGTAATTATCAGCAGAGAATTTGATTGCCCCACCTTCTCCGTAGGCATGGTTTCCAGTGAAGATACAATCTGTGAAAATGCTTGCTGTGGTAGAGAAAGCATAAATTGCTCCTCCCATGCCGTTGTCTTCTCCTGTCGCATCGTTGTTGGCAAACACGCAGTTTGAAACAACAGCATTGGAGGTAAGCAGCGCCAGCCCTCCTCCGTGGATATCGGGGTAATCGCCTGAAGTTTTTCCGTATTCTATTCTGCAGTATGACAGGGTACAGATATCATCAGAGTCCACCCGTATTCCCCCCCAGCCTGTTGCCTGATCATCTGTTGTGAAGTAAATGCTGTCGGCTTCAGTTCCTGCAGCCTGCAGCTCTCCGTTTACGGTGAACTTATAGTACCCCTGGAAGTTCACTTCAACTCCTGGTTCTATTGCAAGAAGAAGACCAGCAGGAACGATAATCTCTCCTGTGACCTCATAAGGGGATCCTGCAGCTGTCCAGTTACCTGATTGATTCCCGTATACAACTGTTTGAGCCAGTGCGACTACCGGAAATGCAACAAGAAAGAAAATAGTCTTAAGTTTCATATAAATCTGCCCTCTTTGTTAATGTAGCTGTTGAGAATGTTCAGGTTACAATATTCGTAAATGATCGCCTCTGTCAATGATCTGTTGACACCAATCAGCATATTCGGCTATTCTTTCACAGGACAAATACTTATCAGCGGTGTGGAGGTTGAATGCATGGAGTGCAAAAAGGATCGTAATCTGAACAACTGCAATTGTACTTACGAACCGTGTTCCAGGAAGGGTGTATGTTGCGACTGTATTGCATATCATTTGAAAAACCGGGAGCTTCCTGCATGCTGCTTCCCGGATGACGCAGAAAAGACATGGGACAGATCATTTGAGCATTTTGCCCGACTGGTTGGGGCAGGAAGGGTATGATTGCAATGAAACTTAAATTAGTACTGGTGTTATTTGTTTCTCTTCTGTTTCTCTCGTGCGGGGAAGATGCAGCAGGCCCTTCTGATCCATACGACCTGTGGTATTCGCAGCAGAATGAATCAATTGTTTTTCTCTCAAAAGCTCATTCTTCAGAAGGAGAACTGTACCTTCTGGATAAATCCGGTGAGATCACGAGACTTACTTTCAACAACAGACACGAGAACAATCCTGCCATCTCCGGTGACGGCTCTATGATTGCCTTTCAGGCAGGTGACCAGTACGACATGAGCACATGGGAGATCTTTGTGCTGGATATTGCTTCAGGAGCAGAGACCAGACTGACTAACAACAGCTTCATTGAAGCTCATCCTGGCTGGGGACCGGGAGACAGCTTGCTTGTCTTCAGCTCATGGCACGATTCTACAGGTGTTCCTACTGGTGCTGCGGACATATTTACAATGCGTACTGATGGATCAAATGTTATCAGGCTCACTGATTCACCATGGGAAGACAACGATGCAGAATGGTCTCCGGATGGAGCATCCATTGCATTTAAATCAAACAGAATAACACAGATAGCTGCCCGGGAGGAAATCTTTGTGATGGACGCCGACGGAGCAGATCAGAGACGACTTACAACCACCGTTGGATGGCAGTCTGACCATGATCCAAGCTGGAGCCCTGACAGCAGAACAATTGTTTACAGCCACTACAACGGTTCACGGCAATGGTTCGATATAGCAGATCCGGATATTTTTGTGAGCAGCTGGAGTGAATTGATACCATGGAATATCTGCTCGGTTGATCTGCAGGGAAACTCTGAACAATTAACAGATGTTGCATACATTGCAGGGCTTCCAGTATTCTCAAAAGACGGAAGCAGTATTCTCTTTCTGAGAATGGATTTTATCTTTGACACATCTGGAGAACTGATAGGTGCAGACCATCCTCTAATTCTTATCCCCGAGAGTGGTGGAACCGGTGAGCAACTGATACCGGATGATGAGCACACAGGCACGCTGGAGTATCATGACTGGTAGGAACTCTTATGGAAATTAACAGGAGGAATCGAATGAAAGACAGAGCAGTAATAATATCAATTCTCCTGATTTTAGCAGTTTCTGCAAATGCCCAGGGGTTTACGGATATCAACGCCGTGCTCACCGGACTTCATTACAGCGATGTAGCCTGGGGAGATTATGACAATGACGGTGATCT
>JAGLQD010000524.1 GCA_023136985.1 Candidatus Sabulitectum sp.
TATGGAGTGTTATATTGGGGAGTATAAACCAACTGGAGGAGCCATGGAAAAACTCGAATATGCAAAAGGTGTTGTCTTTAGAAGAGAGCCTGCAGGGGGTATTCTTTTCAACATAGATACCGGTGATCTGCAGGTAACAGAAGGGGTGGCCTTCGGTATCTGTGACATGATAGACAACGGAGAAAACAGAAAGAATATCCTTTCCGAACTGAAGAAACACTACCCGGAAGAGAAGGATCTTGAACAGGACCTTGATGATTTTATAAGGGAGCTCAAGGAAAAGGGTGCTCTGGTTTGATGGCTCCCTACTGGGTTTCTCCCCGCGAGGCAAATCTGCTTATTACCGGCAGGTGCAACCTCAGATGCAGACACTGCTCTGTAACCAGTTACGGTGGCCTGAACACTGACCTTTCTCTTTCTGCATGGGAAAAGATTCTGGATGAGCTTCAGAGGAGCAAACTACTTAAGCTTACACTCACAGGAGGAGAACCTCTTGCAAGGCCGGATTTCATTCAGTTCCTGGGGGAGGTCTACAAAAGACCTTTCAGATTCTCCATTAACACCAATGCAACTCTGATAACTCCAGAGATAATTGAAACAATAAAGAAGTATTCTTCCAGGTTCAATGAATTCATGGTGAGTCTGGACGGACCGGATAAAGAAACGGTTGACAGCCAGAGAGGTGCAGGTGTTTTTGAAGAACTGGTTCTGGGTGTGGAAAAGCTTCGCTCTGCAGACATACCTTTCGGATTCTACTGCACAACCACAAGTCTGAATGTTGACAGGGTTGTTGAAACTGCAGAATTTGCTCTTTCCCTGGGTGCCCAGTGGATCAAATTCAATAATTTTCTTCTTGCAGGGCCTGAATTGAACAGGGATATGGTTCCGGAACAGGCAAAGGTGAACAAGGCTGCGGAAAAGTTGAGTGTTCTTGCTTTGAAGTATCCCGGCAGAATTCAGGGAACTCTTCTGGATATGCGGGCCACAATGCTTAAATGCAAAGAAGGAGAACTGCCCGGAAGAAAAGACCGGGCATATTCATGTGGTGGGGGTGTGGGGAGAATTGCCGTTTTCCCTGATGGCAGGATTACTCCCTGCGATCATCTGCCGGACCTTACTCTGGGTGATATTACACAGCAGTCTCTTGAAGAGATACTTACCGGTAGAGAAATGAGAAGATTTACCGAATTCATGAATCAGAAAAGATCTGATTACGCTGAATGCACTGATTGCAGATACCTGGACTTCTGTTCCGGTGGCTGCCCTGTAGAACCACTGAACATGAAACATGATATTGGTCTTGATAAGCATTCATGCCTGAAACGTGCTCTGGGAGAAACATGACATCACAACTGCCTGCACTGGGTGCTCTTTACATCAATCCCGCAGGGGGCTGCAACCTGCACTGCAGGCACTGCTGGGTAAATGAAGGTTCTTTCACAGGAGAGCTTCTCTCTTTTGAAGATTGGAAAGAACTGCTTTCTCAGTCTGTGGCCGAGGGGTGCAGTTATCTGAAATTCACAGGCGGTGAGCCGCTGCTCTATGAGGATATTGTTTCTTTGTACAGGTACTCAGCAGATATCTTTCCCAAGGTTGTTATAGAAACCAACGGAACCCTTCAGCCGGAAGGGCTTTGGGAAGCATTTGCAGAAAAGAAGCCTTTTCATGTTTCCGTAAGTCTGGACAATGCAGATGCCCGGTTGCATGATGAATTCAGGGGGCAGGCCGGTGCCTGGGAAAAGACTGTAGAATTCGCAGAGAAGCTGGTTAAGAACAAAATCGCTAATCAGATAATCATGTCTGTTTCCAGCGTTAAGCGACAGCCTGTTGTTGGCATGATAAAACTTGCTCAACAAATAGGTACAGGTACACTGAAGATCAATTTCATAACACCGTCAGGCCGGGGCAAAACCGACAACTTCTTTGACAAGAACCCCATAGAGGGTATTATTGAATTCTTCACATGGATCGACAAGGAAACCCCTCAGGGAGTTATTCCATCTGTTCCTGCAGCTCTGCTGCCAGTGAATCGACTGAAAAACCACGGGTACTGCCCAGTAAGAAATCTTATGGGAGTTCTACCAGACGGTACATTTTCTCTTTGCGGTGTTGCTTTTTCCAGAGAAGAAATGGCATGGGGTAAGTTTCCGGATATCACAGTTCATGAAGCATGGGAGAATTCACCTGTTTACAAAATGATCAGGTCTTCTCTTCCCGATGGCCTTCAAGGTGTCTGCCGTGTCTGCATACACAGAGACTCATGTATAGGACAGTGCGTGGTGAACAACATGGAAACAGGAGGATCGGTTACCAGCCCTGATATTCTCTGCCAGCGAGCTTATGACGCAGGCCTTTTCCCGAGAACAAGGCTGCTTGACAGATGATGGATCGATTTATTCTTCGAGCCCAGCTCCGGGCAGTACTGCCGGAGGGGGTTGTTCTTCATGCATCATCCGTAGCCCAAAATGATTCCGCTTCTATTTTTCTGGCAATGTCCGGAGGGGGCAAATCAACTATTATGGGCAGGCTGGCCCGTGAGAGATACGGTGCTATTGCAGACGACAGCGTGGTTATCGCCCGTGGAACTGATGGTGTGGTCAGGTCCCTGCCGTGTGGTTCCATGAAACAGAACATGGGAACGGAGAAAATAGACGGTGCTGTTCTTAAAACCATTTACTTTGTGGAAAAGGGTTCACCTGGGTTCAGATACAGGATATCTCCGGAGTACGCCTTCTACCGTGCGGTGAATCTTTCATCGATCATGGCTTTCGGGAACATCCAGCCGGAGGAGCAGAAGCAGGCGGTTTCATTTCTTAGGGAACTTTTCAGATCGTTTCCTGCATACATGATCAGGTACGGACTTCAAGAAGAGCTGAGAACCATTATTTCATGAAAGATCTGTCACACGAAAGTCGCGGCTGGGTAAAGGGTCTTTCTATGTGGCCCAACCTCATTCCCGGTGATGTTCTTAAAGCCGAGAGTATTCCGGTAGCAGAGCTTAAGACCGGTATGATCGCAGTGTTCTTAAAAGCGGATGAGGAACTGGAGCTGCTTGTGGTACACAGAGTGCTGAGTGTTCACGGTACAGACAAAGAAGTAATTGTTGAATCCGGAGGTGACAGATCCGGCCCTGACGAAGCAGCGTGGCATTTCCATCCCTCTGATCGAGTTAAGAGAGTTTCAGCTGTTCTTAGAAGGGGCAGTTATCGCAACATCGGAAGCATGTTGATACCACTTTTATTCTCACCATCTCTGGTGGTAAGGGTTCACTGCGGAATTGTAAGAAGACTGTTCTGGTGAAAACAAATTGATTCGCTGAAATGGAACATTGACTGCCTATGTTTGTATAGGTAATATTAGCATCATTAACAGGGGGGTATATTTATGAAAAAGGGTCTACTTATTTTACTGATCGTCTTTGCCGGTGCTTCTGCTTATGGCCTTGAGCCTTCCGGTTTTAATCTTGTTGGTTATCCCGACTACGCTTCGGGATTCCATCCGGAATTCAGCAGCAGAGCAAGTTTTTCTGTTTCGTCCAGTTCGTATGGTTCATATGGAGAAGGAACATACATAGGCAGTATGCATTTCTCACTGCATCATGATGTGGATGCAACGGTTGAAATGGGCTATTCAAGATTAATGAGGTTTTCCGGAGGCGAAGAAACGGGAAGAATTCTTGGGGGATTTCAGTTGAACTGGAGACCATCAGAGAACTCCCTCTTTTCTGTTTCTTACCGGGGGATGCTGCCTGAAAGCAATCTGAATCTCGGAGGATTTTAGACGGGTACGATTCTCTTTCTTTTCCTGCTTTCCTTTTCCAGAGGTGATTCTCTGGTGCAGTCCGGCGATATTCTTGAAGCAGTCAACAGTTATCGTCTGCTCGCTGAATCACAGCCGACCAACTGGTGGGCTTTCTACCGCACTGCGTGGTGCTACAATCATCTTGATCGCCCAGATTCTGCTGAGGTGTATGCTGAAGCTGCTCTCAATCTTCAGCCCGGTAGCGAGAAGTGTCTTTCTGAGCTGCTGAAATCTCTATCCCATCGTCCTTTGATCGTCCTTGATTACTCATATTTAGTAAGCGGTGGAGGTGTGTGCAGATATCGGCTTGCCAGAGCAGAAATTGAGCTTGAACTTGGCGAAAGAACATCCCTGGACTGGCTCGAGGCCTCTTTTTGCAGCCAAACTGATTCTGTCGCTGCAGATGCGGGATGCTGGCTTTCAATCATTCACGGTTCTTCAGGACTTCAGTACATAGAAAGATCTGTTGAGCTCATGCCTCACCTGGAATTTTACAGAAGCCTGCTGATCGGTCAGTTGATCCGGGCAGACCATCTGGAGGAAGCAGTTTCCCAGTTTAAGATATTGAAGGAGACCGGCACTGGAGATCTTTATTTCTGGCAGACAGCTTCTTCAATTTACGATGCTCTGGGCGACCCACTCGGGTCAATTGAAGCATCAAGAAGAGCATGGGAGCTAAGGCGGACTCCATCTTCTTCGGCGGATCTTGGCTGGAAACTGTACTTTCACGGTAGAGAGCTCATGAGAGCAGGGGAGCTGATGAATGCAGTTCCCTGTCTTAGAGAATCATCTTCTCTCTGGAGCGGGGACAGTTTGTGGGCGGTTAAATCCGACTCTCTTCTTGATCTGCTAAATGAATTTACCAGCGTATCTGCCGGGTACGCTGAACCGATTTGAGATTTATTGTGTGCCTGAGTTCTCTTGTATTTGTTATGTTCACTTGTGGATGTGCTTCTATTGCTGCTTCTGATAAATGGAATCATTTTGCTTTCTCCGCTTCGTTCGCATCTGTGGTTACGGCTGCAACCTCTGAACCGGAGAAATCGGTGGTTTTTACAGTGGGGCTGGGTTTGTTTAAAGAAATTTATGATGGCTTGTACGGTTCCGGGTTTGATATCGGGGATCTTGCGGTGGATATGGCCGGAGCAATCGCAGGCGGTTTTGTTACCGCCGGAATATGTATGGAGGAGTTTCCTTAATGGGTGCTATTGGTAAATTTTTCAAAAAGATCATGGGTGACAGTCAGGCTAAATTGATGAAAAGTCTCGAACCCCAGGTGGATTGTATCAATACTGCGTTTGCAGAACTTGCATCGCTGTCAGATGACGATCTTAAAGGCAGAACCAGGGAGTTCAGGATAAGGCTTCTTCAGGGAGAAACCATTGACGATCTTCTTCCTGAGGCTTTTGCTGTGGTAAAAGAGGTATGCAGAAGAAACCTTGGAGTGTCCTGGGATGTCAGCGGTCATCCAACAGAATGGAACATGGTTCCGTACGATGTTCAGCTCAAAGGAGGCATC
>JAGLQD010000525.1 GCA_023136985.1 Candidatus Sabulitectum sp.
GATGAACAAGAGAGACAAGAAATTTTTTGATGTTTACCGGTTGAATGTTGATACCGGAGCAATAGAATTGGTAGGCGAGAATCCGGGTAATGTATCAGAGTGGTTCACTGATCATATTGGAAAGCTCAAACTTGCCGCAACAACCGATGGGGTGAACACCGGAATAATTTACAGAGAGAACGAACAGACCGAATGGCATCAGATTGCTTCCTATGACTTCAGAGAGCAAGCAAAGCCAGTTTTTTTCACTCCGGATAACAGAGCCATTTATGTTTCGTCAAATGTGAATAGGGATAAAGTAGCAATTTTCGAATATGACCTGGATACAGGCAAAGAAGGTAAACTGATCTTCGAGCATCCCGAAGTGGATGTATGGCATCTGATGTACTCAAGGAAGCGGCAGAGCATTACCGGTGTTTCATTCAATACAGACAGGCGCTGTTTTCATTTCTTTGATGAATTCAGCAAAAGGATTCAGGTGTTTCTGGATGAAGCTCTACCGGGATACCACAACAGCGTAACCTCTTTTGATCGAGAGGAAACGAAGTGTGTTGTTCATTCCGGAAGTGATCGCACCATGGGTACATACTATCTGCTGGATATTGAGAAGTGGGAGATGAAGAAACTCTTTGACCTTTCTCCCTGGCTCAAAGAGGATGAAATGGCAGAGATGAAGCCAATCGAATACACCTCACGGGACGGTAGAAAAATTCACGGGTATCTGACTCTGCCAATTGGTGAAAAACCCGAAAACCTGCCTCTCGTTGTTAACCCTCACGGAGGCCCCTGGACAAGAAACACCTGGGGGTTCAGGCCGTCTGTCCAATTTCTTGCCAACAGGGGATTTGCAGTGCTTCAGATGAATTTCAGAGGCTCAACAGGCTATGGACGCAAGTTTCTGGAGAGTGGTTACGGCCAATGGGGTCTGGCAATGCAGGATGACGTAACCGATGGTGTGCTCTGGGCCATCAAACAGGGAATTGCACACCCTGACCGTATCGCGATCTACGGAGTCAGCTACGGTGGATATGCCACCTTGATGGGGATTGTTAAAACACCGGAGTTGTACGCTGCTGCTGTGGACTATGTGGGGGTGGCGAATCTCTTCACTATTCTGGAGAATATGCCCCCTTACTGGGAACATATGCGGGAGATGATGTACGCAAGAATAGGGCATCCGCATAAAGATCGTGAGCGTCTTACAAATACATCTCCAGCATTGAATGCAGAAAAAATAGAGACCCCTCTGTTTGTGGCTCAGGGAGCCAACGACCCTCGTGTTAACAAAAGTGAATCAGATCAAATGGTCAATGCCCTTAGAAGCAGGGGAGTTCATGTGGAATACATGGTTAAAGAAAATGAAGGCCATGGATTTCGCAACGAAGAAAACCAGTTTGACTTTTTCCGCAGGATGGAACAGTTTTTGAAGAAACATATTCAGCTCAAATACTGAGTTGAATGAAAAGAATGTGATTCTCTGAATCCTGTTATGTTGACTGGAGGGGGCACAGTTGGTATAAACTGTTTCAGAGGGATATTGAACAGGCGGGAGATTGGTGGAATCTCCTGCTTGTGTTTCAGACTACTGCATTAGCAGCCAGGTTATTGCTTCTGCCAGTGTCGGTTTTTTATCCAGCACATCAGACAGGGTGTTCAGCGGCATTTCTTGCTATGCTGCCGTTTTGTAGCAACATCGCCTTCGATGGCGGGGAATTCGGAGATGGGATGATGAAAGTACTTTTGATTCTGCTGGCAGTTACTACTATCAGTTTTGGCGGAGACTGGAGTAATTCCGGGGGAAATTCAGGGCGGAATGGTCTTTCTTCAGAGGTTGGTCCTTTGAATTCGAATCTTCTCTGGTCTGGAGGAAGAACTTCTCTTATCGCCTGGCAACCTGTGACCGAAGGCACTAGAGTCTTCATGATAAGGCAACTGGGATGGGCTGGAACTCCTGACGACTCACCGGTTGTATGCATGGATATTGATACCGGTGAAGAACTCTGGGCAGTGGATATTCCTTATGAAACAGGAGACTGGACCACCTGGATTGCAGGGGTGAATGATGGACTTGTCTTTGTAAGCAGAAGCGGCAATGGAGCATCTGTTTCAGCAAAGCTGTATGCCTTGTCTTCAGACGACGGAACCGTAGTATGGGAATCAACAACAGAGATAACTGCAGGACCGTATGATGGTGTTGTTTTTGCAGCTGACGGAGATCCAATAGTTGCTTCATTTCAGAATATATGGAGATTCGATTCAGAGGACGGGTCTGTTGTATGGGAATCATCAAGAACCGCTTCTGTCAGCGGAACTTGTGGAGGTTGCCTGTACGGTGATGCATTCTATGTTGTTGATGTTGCTGTTGATGGACACGTTCTTGTTCGATACGATGCAGAGACTGGCGTTGAAATGTACCAGAGCCAGCTGATGCCGGGGTTTACGGCTCAGTGTACTCCCATGGTTTCACCTGACGGTACCATCTACTTCAATCGCAGCCAGAACAACCCTGTAACTGACTTCTTTTACGCTTTTGAAGACGATGGAACATCAATTACTGAGAAATGGCATATCCCCACTGTTAACGCTGCTGGACCTGAATTCGGGATAGGCATTGACGGGTCTGTGTTTTTTGTGATTCCTGGTCCGCGGCTTGCCAGAATCAATTCTGCAGACGGTTCCATTATTGATCAGACTGATGTTCTGCCGGACTACAGTAAATCCAGGATTGCAGTGAGTTCTGATGGTACCGTCTTTTTTTCCAACGGAGAATTTGCAACAGGACGCCTCTACGCATTCACGGAAGATCTCTCTTTGTTATGGGAAGTATCCGTAACCAATATCAATATCGGCGGACCGGCGCTGGGTCAGGGTGGAACACTGGTGGTCTGCGGAAATGGAACCATTGTGAGAGCTTACCGGGATGATAACGGTATTGATGCAGGAAATGACCCTTATCCATCCGGCCCGATCATGGCTGTTACCCCGAATCCTTCTTCAGGCCCGGTAATGATCTATTTGTCCGGTGGAATGTTCACAGAAGCACTTGTAACTGTTTTCGACCTTTCCGGAAGAACTATTGCAATTCTGCAAGAGGGAACTTCTACTGTTGGAGGAGCAATGTTTCAGTGGGATGGTTGTGACCAGAGTGGTGCTGATGTGCCAGCAGGGGCATATCTGGTTAAGGCAGTTTCCGGGTCCTCTACTGTTGAAGGCATGATGGTGCGTCTGCGGTGAATGAAACAAAGTAAAGCAAGGTCGATGGTGACGGATTCGAACATATTTCCCTGAAGGAAACCGGGGAGCCACTGTTGCACAGGAATGAAGGGTTTAACAAAACTATGCAGGAATTTCTTCTTCTGGATAGCGGTGCCGAATTCTCACCGGACAGAATTCACCGCTATTCGCTGTGGAGAATATGGGACAGAGACAAACCATACGCGGCATTTGTGGGTTTGAACCCGTCCACTGCAGATGAGCAAAAGAATGATCCAACTGTAAGGCGTTGTATCAACTACGCCAGAGACTGGGGTTACGGAGGGCTTATCATGCTGAACATATTCGCCTACAGGTCAACTGATCCAGGGAATCTGTATACTGCTTCTGACCCTGTGGGTCCAGAGAATGATTCTTTCATTGGCACAGTAAGCAGCAGAGCAGGTGTTACAGTTGCGGCATGGGGTAACCACGGAGAATTTCTTAACCGGGGCAGGGAAGTGGTGACACTTCTTAAG
>JAGLQD010000526.1 GCA_023136985.1 Candidatus Sabulitectum sp.
AAAGCTCAGCCCCACCTCACCGGAAAATCTGGCGGGTACCGTTGCAGAGATGATATCCAGGGGGCTGGTTGTGGCGGTCTATCAGGGAAGAACTGAGTTTGGCCCTCGTGCCCTTGGCAACAGATCGATCCTTGCAGATCCAAGAAGAGCAGAGATGAAAGACATCGTGAACGGTGTGGTGAAGCACCGTGAGGGGTTCAGGCCTTTTGCTCCGGCATGCATTCAGGAGGAAGCAGGAAAGTATTTCTCCGGCTGCGTGAGATCTTCCCACATGATAAAGACATACCCTGTTGTTGAAGGCATGGGCAGCGTAATTCCTGCTGTAACACATGTAGACAATACAGCTCGGGTTCAGACAGTTACAAGAGAAGAGAACGCTTTCTACTATGATGTGATTAAAGAGTTTGGAAAGATCACAGGTGTGTCTGTGGTTTTGAATACTTCTTTCAACATAAGAGGCGAGCCCATCGTTAATACTCCTGTAGACGCCGTACGCTGTTACTATGGAACCGGCATCGATGCGCTGGCAATGCCTCCATTCCTCTTCGTGAAAAAATCGGCAAACAGGGAAGAAGGCTGAATTTGGCCACTATTCTCGGTAGAGGAACGATTCTTTTTGTAGACGAAAATAACTCTAGAGCCTCTACTCTCCGGGCTGCTGTTTCTTCAGCAGGTTACAACTGTACCATTGAAAACTCTGCCCGTTCTGCTTTGAGAAGGGTAAAGACCCGGTCGGTGAATGTAATAGTTGCAAGCTCCGAATTGACCGATCTGCACATGGATACCTTCCTTGAATCACTTTCAAGGGCAAATGTAAACTCAAGTGTTGTTATCTACGGAAAGAACATATCTGCCAGCGAGGCAATTTCCTGGATGAGATCCGGAGTTGTTGATGTTCTGCTGGACCCTTCAGACACAGAGTCGCTGAGAGTTGCTTTGCAGAATGCCTTTTCAAGATCTTCTTCCAAGCGTGAGAGCAAAACACTTAATACAGATAACGGATCGGATGCCGAGGCATCCGGTATTGTGATGCTCTATCGCAGCAAAGCCATGTCTGACCTGATGAAAAAAGCTTCAAGAGTCGCCCCGATAAAGGTTACAGTTCTTCTTTCAGGCGAGAGTGGTACGGGAAAAGATGTACTTGCCAGAGAGATCCATTCATTGAGCCGAAGACGCGGCAGCTACATTGCCATCAACTGCGCTGCTATACCGGAGACTCTTCTTGAAAGTGAATTGTTTGGATATGAGCGGGGGGCTTTCACCGGTGCCGATACAAAAAGGTTGGGAAAATTCGAAG
>JAGLQD010000527.1 GCA_023136985.1 Candidatus Sabulitectum sp.
AATTGCCCGGGCAATAGCAGCCCTCTGCTTTTCTCCGCCGGATACTCTTGAAGGAAAATGTGACGAACGGTGGATAATTCCTACCCTTTCCATCAGCCTTTCAGCCTTTATACCTGCTTCCTCACTGCTCTCACCAGCAATCAGACAAGGCATCATCACATTCTCTTTCAGTGTGAATTCCTCCAGAAGATGATGAAACTGAAACACAAAACCGATCTTCCGATTCCTGAGTTCAGCTCTTTTTCTACCGCTTAAAGCCCACCCATCCTTACCGCATACAAGCACTCTGCCCTGATCAGGTCTTTCAAGAAGTCCAAGGGCGTGGAGCAAAGTACTTTTGCCGGAACCGCTTGGTCCCATAACAGCCACAACTTCACCGGCTCTTATTTCTATGTCTGCACCTTTTAGAACATGTACCGATGAATCCGCTCCGCCGTATGAACAGTAGATGCTTTCTGCAGAAAGAACAATGTTGTCATTCATATCTCAGAGCCTCCGATGGAGAACGGGAAAGAGCGGAAAATGCCGGAAAAAGAGAAACCACAAGACAAACCAAAACTGTACTTAAAGTAACGATCAGTGCAGTTGCTGCTGGAAACACCCCGGGCAGTACATCAATCCAATACACGGTTCCGTCCAGTTTAATAGGGAAATACCTGTTTACTGCAAAGATCGCAATCCATGAAAAAACAAGACCTGCAGCTCCTCCGGTTCCTCCCAGCAAAAAGCCTCTGAGAATGGATATACGGAATACACCCGATGGTGAAAGCCCCATTGCTCTCATTACTCCAATATCCCGCCTGTGTTCCATGGCTATCATGGTCAGGGCACTGGAGAGATTCAAAAGAGCTACCACTGTTATCAGAGCAAGCACAATTGTCATTGCAATTCTCTCAAGCCCCAGAGCCTTGAAAAGGTTCCCGTGAAAGGCAAGATAGGGAATACAACTCATGTACACAGGCCACCCTCCACCGGTGTACTCCTCGTAAAGAGCAGAGTCCAGCAGCTCCGAAACGGCGACAGGGTCAGTACCACTTGAGACATACGCTCCGAGACTTGTTAATTCTCCGTGGGCTCTGAAAATATTCCTGGCAGTATCAAGCGGCATAGTAACAAGAGAACTGTTGTACTCTTCAATACCGAAATCTGCAATGCTGTCTACTCTAAGGGCTACAATTGTATCCACAACAACCCGGCCCATCCCGGAGACTTCAACACCTGCGGTGGAGGCAATTCGAATTTCGTCCCCTGCTGTCACACCAAGCTCCCTGGCCAGATCCTTTCCAATGGTCAGCCTGTTAGAGCTGTGACCCCGTACCATCGCCCCGGAGACAGTACCCGGGGAACCGCTGACAACCGCTGGTTTCTCCAGTATCCCTTCTACATTCGTAATACCTGGAATATCAGCACCAATGGCCTGAACAACTCCAAGGTCGAAATCATCCATGTATCCGCCACCAGGCACATATATGTACAATGGCGGATTCATTGAAGTAAGACCTGTTGCAATGGCCTCGGTGAACCCCCCCATAAATGCCTGAAGTATCACCAGGGCAGCAACGCCTATGGCAATACCGGCGACGGAAAGGGCACTGACCATTCTCACAACAGAGGAATTGGCATTACTCCATACATGTCTTCGGGCCAGAGCCCATAATAGTCTCTGTTTCATTGCTCCCTTCGGAGGTAGGGAAACAGAATTGTATCACGGATAGACATTGCATCGGTGAGAACCATCACCAGCCGATCGATCCCGATACCAAGCCCACCGGACGGCGGCATACCAACCTCGAGCGCATAGAGGAATTCCTGATCTACAACACCCTTTCTGTGCTTGCTCAGCGCTGCCTGATCCTCCAGGACCTTACGCTGATATACAGG
>JAGLQD010000528.1 GCA_023136985.1 Candidatus Sabulitectum sp.
CTTTCCTCTGAAATACACTATCAGGCTGCTCCAGCAAGTCTCACTATGAAATTCAACCTTTCCATGATAGGACCCATGGCAGCAGCTCAGATGCCCATGGCAAGAATGTTGGTTGCCCAGGGAATGGCTGCCGACACAACAATGCCCGCATACCTGCCGGGAATTATGAATGTATATCTTGATGGCATTGAAAGTTTTCTTTCCCAGGCCGACATGATGGAGTTTACCCTGACAACAGGACCTGAGGAATTTGTAGTAAAGAAGAATGTGTCCTTCGTATCCGGTTCAACATTAGGGGAAATGCTGGTGGCCACAGATGAATCAGATATGATTCGCAACATTACCCGGGGAAATGTGGCTACTGTTCGTTTCCAGATGCCCCCGGAAATAGCGTTTCAGATAACAAAGGCCTTCACCGATGTGTTCACAACCGATGTCAGTGATGAGATCCTGCGCTTCTGGTCTACCATGGCGTCAAACGGAGCTGTTGCCGTTTATGACGATAATTTTATCCATATGGTTGTGGCGTATGAAGTGGAAGATGATCTTACCATCCAGGAAGTAGCGGTTCTTTATTCCGATTATCTGGAGCTGTTCACTCCATTCCTGGAACAGAGCGAAGAGATTGCAAATGCCCTCAGCATTCAAGATTACGGCATTGTACAGGTTGAAGGAGTTGATTTCTACTCCATGTCCATGAGTATCCAGCCGGACACAGCTTTCGCAATGGATATTCACTACTGGTTGACAGTGCACGACAGTACCCTTCTTATGGAAACTGCTCCGCAACCGGAAATTCTGCTGAGCATTATATCCGGAGATTACACTCCGGCAGAGCTTGACGGTACCGGCCAGATGGCCGGAGAGATGAGCATGGCAGGTTACTTTAAACTGATCATGTCTGTAAGCCCCGATGGAATGGACATTCAAGAGATAGGCTCTGATGTGATATTCAACTGGGACGGCGGCTATTCTGAAGGAGAGATCTACGGCGAAATGTCTATGAACGGCAGCGATGCTATCGCCACCGGATTCGCAATATTCGGACTTCTTTCCGCAATGGAATAGACCATCATTGACCTTGTACCGGGAGTTTCGCTTTAGCGATACTCCCGGTACTCTTACAAGCGGAAGTTTATTTCATACATACTTCCTGGATGCTTTCATGATTTGTATGATCTTAGGAACATGGGTCAATTCTAATTCAAGAATCGTAACACACTTGACATAAACAAGATTTAGTCCTATTCTTGCAGAAAGATTGCAGAATAGGAGAGAGAACTATCATGATTATCAATTTTTCGATTAAAAACTACAAATCGATCAAAGACGAAATTACTCTATCTTTCGAAGCTTCCAAATCAGAGGATATGGAGAAGCACTATGTGATACACAGCGTAAAGAAGATGCGATTGCTGAAGCTCGGAATAATATACGGAGCAAATGCTTCCGGGAAGACAACAGTTTTAGAAGCTCTCGATTTCTTGAAGAATATTATGATAAATCCCTTTCATAAGAAGACCAGCAAATTTGATTTTGAACCATTTCTGTTTGATGATGTAAACAGAGATGAAAACACGGTGTTCACTCTTGAATTCGTATCTAATAGAGTCAAATATCTCTATAATGTGCAACTTAACAAGAAATATATTGTTCGAGAATCCTTGTATTACTACGCACCAAACAAAGCTCTGGTTTTTAACAGGGTCACTGATCCGGATAAACAGCTGGTAGATATTGAGTTTGGTTCTAAAATAGACGCAACAAGTGAGAGCAGGAAAGCGTTAACAGGAAATACACTTCCGAATAATACGGTGATTGGTGGCTTTTTAAAAACCAATATGGCCTTGCAGGAATTGCATGATGTAGCAAGCTGGTTCAAATCAGTTTTAAAACCGGTTATTACTCCAGAGACTAAATTGGCAGTATTTCTTTTTAAACAATTTGAAGAGGATAGAAAGAAGAAAGAAAACCTACTTGCAATTCTCAGGAAAGCAGATTTTGGAATATCAGATATCCAATACAGGAAAGACCAGGTAGATGTTAGTGATAAAGTTATTGATGCCATTGGTCAGACTCCATTGTTTCCTGAATCTGAGATGGAAAGAATAAAGGAAAGTGGCAAACTGCAGATAAGAAGTACAATGATGCAGCACACAGTTAACAGTGAGAATTACTTATTGCCGATTGAAAGTGAGTCTGCCGGTACAAAACGCTACTATGAGCTGGGTGGTATTTTGGCAGCGTTCCTGGGTGAAGAAACTGTAGTGCTGATTGATGAATTTGAATCATCTCTTCATCCGGATCTTGTAAAACATTTTTTACTGACTTTTTTAATGAATTCTACAAAGTCACAACTGATAGTAACAACTCATATGCGTGAGTTACTCATGGAGAAAGAGATCTTAAGAAACGATGTAATTTGGTTTACAGAGAAGAAGGAAGACGATTCAACAGATTTGTATAATCTTACTGATTTCGATTCTTCTGTTGTCAGAAACACCAGCTCAATTTTCAATGCATATAAATTCGGCAAACTTGGTGCATTCCCTAACCTGAGTGATTACTACATCGGGATTACTAATGAAAAGTAAAAGACGAAGAAGGAGCTTCCGAAAAGTGTATTCCATTATTGTAGATGGAGAAACTGAGAAGTGGTACCTGGATTTACTGAAAGAACATGAGAAAGATCGATTGCCGAGAATTGATATAACGCCGGAAATTCCCAAAAAGAAGAGACTTGCTGATCTGGATAAGCTGATACGCAGCAATGCGGAAGAATACCACATGGTCTTCTGGATCGTTGATTTGGATGCCATTCGACATGATGGCCAGATGGATAGATTCCTGGAATATATCAGGGAATTGAAGAAAATAAAGAATGTTAGAGTTTTTGTGAACAATCCCTGCCTGGAATTCTGGTTTCTACTGCACTTGAAGGAGACTTCCAGAATATTCCCTAGATGCGACAAAGTCGAAAATGAATTGCGAAAGCATCAAATTCTGAAAAACTACGAGAAAACAGAGAAGTATTACAAATCTAATAACGATATCTATAAAAGATTGAAGCCAAATCTGAATATTGCAATCGATAATGCAGAGAAGCTCGGAGAATTTTCTTTAGAAGAGCCTCATTTTGCAATGGCCGAAATAAGTCAAATCTTTGATCTGATCCTTGAGTAATGATGATTGGTAACGCCTGAATTATCTGAAACACAATCGCTGGCTGCTTGATTACTCCAGGGTGCCGTTGTAGATAGACTGCGCAGGATCAATTCCATTCTTCACCACTTCCATGGCACAATCAGCTGCCCTGTGAGCCATGACGGAGGCAAGTTCCTGTTGTTGCTTAGGCACTTTCTTCAGAACGAATTTCGCAAGATCCATTCTGCCCGGTTTGGGCCCAATTCCAATTCTAAGCCTTGGGAATTCTTGAGTTTTCAGTACCTCAATAGTGTCCTTAAGACCGTTCTGGCCACCGGCGGAGCCGTTCCTTCGAAGGCGTAGAGTACCCAGAGAAAGATTAACATCGTCGCAGATCAGAAGCATATTCTCGGGATCCTTCTGTCTTGCGGTGAGTATTGCTCCAACAGCCCTGCCACTCTCGTTCATGTATGTAGATGGTTTTATCAGGTGAAGGCCACCGGGC
>JAGLQD010000529.1 GCA_023136985.1 Candidatus Sabulitectum sp.
CCTCCAGCAGCGGCTTCTGCTCTGCCATAGCTGTTCTTACCCTGAGATCTGCCAGTGCAGATTGCTCCATGAGCAGAGATGAAGAAACTCCAGTGGCTGATGCAAGAAGTGAACCCATCAGCACTGCTGTTTCCTGATAGATCCTCTGTCTTTCTCCTGTTCTGTACACTTCAGCCCAGGCTTGTGCTATGAGTGTTCTCATGTGCAGATCCTGCATTTCTCTCTTTGCTTCTGCAACGGAAATGTATGTTTCTGCAACATCTCTGGAAGCGGAAAGCAGCCCGGGCCAGGGAATCTTCTGCTGGAAACCAATGGATCCAAGAACCGGCCCATTCCGCGTTTCTAACTGAGAACCTGCAATTGAAAACTGAAAAACAGGGTTGGGAAGCAAACCAGCATATGAAGCAGCTGCCTGACTTCCGCTTAACCCTAAAGCATATTCGTCAGCCCAGGACGCCTCCGAAAGTGCGTCCAGCCACATCGACCCAGGCCCTGTACCCATCAAGAGTAAAAGTAGAATCATTTTCTCCCTGTCTTATTCCTATCAATCTAGTAGGAATTACCTACATTATACACCCTGCAAGTGGTTATGTTCCCGGAACACCAAAAGGGGGCGTGTTATGGTAATAGATTCAGTTGAAAACAACTTTATAAACTTCAGATTTCCGGAAGAGGATGGATTTCTTTACGGGTTTAATCTGTATGCGCTGGTAAATGGAATTGATGTGCTGCTTATAGATACAGCGTTTCGTACGCAGGCAAGACAGGTGAATGAAGCTCTGACATCAAGAGGACTCCGACTTACCCATGTGCTTCTAACCCACTTTCACCCTGATCATGTTGCGGGACTTGTAGCCCTGGACCCGAAAATTACTGTACTGGGCAGTCCGGAGTACAAAAGAACTCTTGTGAAAGAAATACCACAGACTGTAACCCATGTGTCATTTTCTGAAGGATTCAAGTTTGGAGAGTTCGATCTCTCCTTCACCCCGGTACCAGGTCATTCCCCGTGCAGTATTCTCATTGATATCAACGAAAAATACCTCCATGCAGGTGATAACCTCATGAGCCGATACGACGGGAAGGCCATACTTCCATGGGTTGAATACCACGAGATCGCCAGCCATATTTCTTCACTTGAGTTGTTGAAAGCCATGAACAGAGACAAAGTGTTGCTTGGACACGGCCCTGCTCTTTTGAACAGCAGCGATATCAATCAGGCAATAGATGACAGATTGAGTTATCTGAGTGCTGTTCTGAGGAGCTCTGGAAATTGTTCCTGGGAGGATGCTGTCTCTGGGTGTACCTGCCACTTTGCGGGGAAAGAATTCTTTGAGCAACTGGTTCAGTAAATTCCCCTGGAAAACCTTTTCGATAGCCTGCAGATTTCTGTTGGTCATGGGTGGCATGAGACGCACCAGTTAGCCAACCCCGAAGGCCTGGTGAACGAGAATGCTGCCGGAAAAGTCATCGCAGCCAATGGTACGATAATGGCCCGCTACAGCATCCTTGTGGGCATGATCATTCTCAAAACACTATCAGAATTTCTCACTTGTTCGGGCGCAAGACTGTTATGAGTGTTTGAAACCACCGGATTCCCTTTCAGTGAGGGGGGTTTGCACCGGATGATTGTCAAAATACTCAAGGCTGCGTCTGATATCGTCAAGGAGAAGATCCGCAAGATCCATGCTTGTTCCATGCCGGACGATAATCCTTTGTACTACAAGATCTTCTCTGTTCGCTGGCATTGAATAAGCGGGAACGAGCCAACCTCTTGATCGCAACCTGTCTGAAAGATCGTAGAGAGTGAAGTTGAATTCATGTCCTTCTTTCAATTTCCAGCAAAGGGCAAGTATCCCCTCCCTGCCATCATAGATAATCTCAAAAGGACCGATCTTTCCTATCTCCTCCGAAAGGTAAACAGCTATCTCCCGACAGGCAAGGTGTATCTCCCGGTACCCGGTTTTTCCAAGCCTGATAAAATTATAGTACTGTGCGATTATTTCTCCGCCAGGGCGAGAAAAGTTCAAAGCAAACGTAGGCATGCTGCCACCAAGGTAATTCACAGAGAAAACAAGATCTTCAGGAAGATCTTCCTTCGATCGCCACAACGCCCAACCGACACCAAGGGGTGCAAGGCCGAATTTATGACCTGAGGCGTTTATGGATTTCACCCTTGGTAACCTGAAATCCCATAGCAGCTCCGGTTGAAGGAAAGGGGCGATAAAGGCACCGCTTGCTCCATCAACATGAATTGGAATATTAACTCCGGAGTCATGCTGGAGTCTATCAAGAGCATCACTCACTTCCTTGACAGGTTCGTACTGGCCCGTAAAAGTCACGCCAAGAGTAGGAACAACACAGATCGTGTTCTCGTCACAACGCTTAATTACTTCTTCCGGTGTCATTATCAACCGGTTGCCTTCCAAGGGGATCTCCCGGATTTCCACATCCCAGTAGCGTGCGAACTTGTGCCAGCATATCTGAACAGGCCCGCAGACGATGTTAGGGTTATCGGCTGGTTTGCCAGCAGCTTTCATTCTGGAGCGCCAGTTCCATTTCATCGCCATACCGCCCAGCATAGCTGCCTCGCTCGATCCGGTTGTGGAACATCCAACAGTGGAAGCAGTTTCAGGGGAGTTCCAGAGATCTGCAAGAATATGAACGCATCTGTTTTCGATCTCCGCAGTCTGCGGGTATTCATCTTTATCAATCATGTTCTTATCAACACAATCCATCATAAGCTGACGAACCTCAGGCTCCAGGAAGGTCGAACAGAATGTAGCAAGATTCTGGCGGGAGTTTCCATCCAGAAGGAGCTCATCATGTATAAGGCGATACGCATCCCCGGGAGGCATGTCTGTTTCTGGCATCCTGTATTTTGGAAGTGATTTCCTGGAGAATTCAGAGCCATAGACCGGAGCGATTAACTCCTCGATTTTCCCTTTCGATTTCTTATGCAGCATTAAGCAATCTCCCTCGGTTCTTCGAATAAAATTGTCCAGTGGTCTCGGCACCAACAGCGAAACATAGCTGAGGTAAACCCTTCAGAATACAAAAACCTCTGCAATTGTTAACTGACTGAGTTCAGTTCACCCAGTAAGTTTTCTTTGTTACCGGGGTCTTCAATTTTCTCTGAAGCAACCTTAGCCATCTTTATGAAAATATCTCTTTTCCCGGTGTTGCCCAGTATATGGTGCGCTCTGGCAAGAGCTTCACAGGCAAAGGCCATGTCGAAATCACCTATCTTCTTTTCCGTGCAGATATCATGGCAGTACTGAGCATGAAGAAGAGCAGACTCTCCATGGCCAAGAGTTGAATACACTCTTGATATCTGCCACTCGCCTCTCTGGAATTCAAGTGATGTTCCTATTTCTCCCCAGTGAAAGAGGGATGCATGCGCTGTGTGTATCATCTTGAAATTATCTTCTTCTGTGCGGTCTTTTTTATCAAGAAGATCCCATGTTGCATTAAAACAATCAACCGCAAGTTTGTGATGGATTTTCTTCAGTTCTTCAGTCATTATTGCTCCTCTGCTTCTGCTTGAATGAGAAAATATCCTCTGGTGTTTCTGCCAGCAGCACACGCACCGGAGAACCGTCTGCCCCTGTGATTTTAAGGGGAAAAGCCATAACAATGTACTCTCCCGAAGCCACCTCTGCAAGATCAAGATTTTCTATTACAGGGATACCAGCACCAAGTATAATGGCATGTGCTTCCATCTGTTCTCCGTGATCGATGGAGATAGAAGAAGTTCCTATGAGAACCATACCCCCTTTCACAAGCTCTTCAGCCTCTGCAGGGGTAACAGCTCTGTCAAGCAGTACCGCCTT
>JAGLQD010000053.1 GCA_023136985.1 Candidatus Sabulitectum sp.
CACGCCTTACGGCGGAGAGGCTTGGTTCATTGGTGGCGCCGTGTTCGATCCTACCGACCTGACCACCACGGCCATCTACGAGATGGGTTCCATCGGCTTTCCGGCCTACTGGCTACTTCGGGCTTGGAATGATTGAGAGGTGAAAACAATGCGACGAGCAGTCATTTCGCCCTTTGTAGCACACTTGCCAGTTACCATGCGACCCAGCATCTGCAGGAAACCAACGGGATGGCTGAAGAATCGTGCTGTATAGTAGTGCAGATAAGCTCCCATACGAAATCTGTCAAGCATTTTGTAATCATCTCTCCATACCGGAGAAAAACACAGATCATCCATTTCAGAAAACCCCTGCAGCTCCGGGCTGTCCATTGAAGGAGTAGCTGGAAATGGTGTCATAATGGGCATGATTACCTCTTGAACACCTGCTCTTGCAAGCTTTCTGATGTATGCTCTGGTTTCTCTTCTGTCGGAAGATATCTCTCCCGGGGTTCCAGCCACAAAAAAACAACAGGTGGCCATGCCCAGATCGGACGCTTTCCTGATAAGTCTGGGTACTCGTTGAATATCCGCTGTCTTGTTCATAAGCTTAAGAACACGGGTTGAGCCTGATTCCGGCGAAAGAGAGAAGTATCTGCATCCGGCCTCTGCCAGAAGTTCTAGAAGATCCTCATCAAGGGTTTCCATCTTCAACCCCGAGGGAAAACAAAAGGTAATATTCATTTTTCTGTCCAGAATACCATGACAGATATCCTCTACCCTCTTCCTGTCTATTGAGAAATTCTCATCCTGAAGATGAAAATCGTGGACCCCGTAGGTATCAATATGAAACTGAAGCTCTTCAAGAACCTTTTCAGCGCTTTTAGACAGCCAGTGTCCCCCACACATCTGTGGAGCCTGGCAGAAGGAACACTTGTACGGACAACCCCTGGATGTAAGAATATTCATGTACTTCACACCACGCATGGCAGGACCATGTCCGTAGCCCAGTTTCCAGTAGTTTTCCAGAGGAAGCAGATCTACCGCGGCAAAAGGTTGCGAATCCAGATCCAGTGTGTATATCTCTTTTCTTTCAACAGACAAGTCCGGAGTTACAAGACCGTCCAGTGAACCAAGTTCAGATTTGCCCTCAATGTAAGATAACAGAGCAGGAACACGCTTCTCCCCTTCACCCAGTACAACATAATCCGCACCGGCTTCTACAAAATCATCCGGAACAAAAGTAGTGTGATAGCCTCCCACAAGCACAGGTCTCTCCGGGTTCCTTCGCTTCAACTCCCTTACGATCTCAATACACATGGAATGCTCACTGGCACAATGCACAGAAACACCCGGGATAGCGTCATCCGGAACCCTGTCAGCTATTTCAGATGGTGTCAGACCTCGGGCTCTGAAACGCTTCCGGAAGGTATAGAAACGATGAGGATCCTCTCCATAAGCATCAATTATGCTTACATCGTAGCCTGATTCCCTGACACTTGCAGCCAGGTACGCCAGTCCAGACGGTATTCCTGGTATACTTCCATAAAAATCAGCCTTGAGATGAACTACAGGTGGACGGATCAGTATGAATTTCATGTCAGTAAAGCTGCGGTTCAACAGGTCTCTTCATGTATTTAGCCGTTGCCAGCAGAAGAAAACCATTTATGTATTTCTTTAGATCAAGAAGGCTTTTCATCCTTCTGATCTTTTTCCATATAAGCCTGGGGCGAAGGTAGAATCTGTGATGCCCTTCCTGGATCAGGAAACGGATCTGATCCTCGGTCAAGCTGTCAGGCACAAATGAAACATTCTTGAAATTGAATCTGTCTTTTGTGAATTTTGCAGGTTTGATCTTCCCATCCAGCAGATCCTGGTACACTTCGCTTCCGGGAAGGGGAGTAAGATTGACGAAAACAGCATAATCCAGATCGATAGAGCATGCAAACTCGATGGTCTGAAGCCCCTCTTCAAAGGTTTCACCAGGGATCCCGAACATGAATGTTCCGTAAGCCTCCATGCCCAGTTTACTGGTGAGATTCACAGCGGTTCGTATCTGCTCTACTCTGGTACCTTTTTTCAAAGTATCCAGGTTCTTCTGAACGCCGCTCTCTATGCCATAAAGGATTCTCCAGCAACCTGCTTCCTTCATCCGGCGAAGAAGCTTTTCGGACACTCTGTCAACCCGGGCATTAACAGCCCAGTCCACATCCAGCCCTCTTCTCAGTATTTCGTCACAGAATTCTAAAGCTCGTTTTTCTGAAAGAGTGAATGTATCATCCCAGAAAGCAATATCCTTCACGCCCTGCTCCCTCACGAGCCACTCAACCTCATCAACAATATTCCCTGCTGAACGCATTCTTGTATGTCTGTCAGTATGGCAGAAAGTACACAGATATGGACAGCCTCTGGCTCCGATGATGTTTGCGTGGGGAAGTCTGTTGTAGAATGTCGGGCTGGGAAGATACTGGTCAGGAGGTGCAAGCTGATGTGAAGGAATTGGCAAAGAATCGATGTCTTCCACCGTTTCTCTGTCAGGGGTTTTTATCAGTTGCCCGTTGTGAAAAAAAACAAGACCCGGGATCTTTGAGGGGATCTCTTTATTCTGAAGACAGTTCAGAAGCTCACGCATGGTGTGTTCGCCCTCACCCTTGACCACATAATCAATACCGTCACACTGCTCGATACACTTCTCCTGCCAGAGGGTAGGGTGAATTCCGCCAACCACCACAGTAGTTTCAGGGAAAATTTTCTTCATCTCTGTGATCATCCACCTGGAATTCTCCCAGTCAACACTTGTAAGAGTCACCCCGATAACATCCGGTTGAATCTTCTTCAGCCTGTCAACAACATTCTCAAAGGTAAAGAACAGCCCCTCAAGATAATGGACATCATGACCGTCATCAATCATGTACGGAGCAAGATAGAGAAGAGATGGAGACGGCACAACATTCACAAGAGGCTTTATTTTAAGCCACTTGAAAAGCGGTATTCTCTCGTTCATAAAATCGTGCTGATCCTGTTCCCAACACGCCGGCATTGTCATTAGTACTATCTTCATGATTCACCGAATATATTCAGCCTTTCACCTGATGTCTCGCACCAGTTTGCTCTGGAGGTAAAATTGAGTCTTTCTGTTTCCGTTGTTATTCCAGCCTGGAACGCAGGCAACACCATCGGTAAATGCCTTGATTCCATTAAGGAACAAACTGTTTTGCCATGGGAGATAATTCTTGTTGATGACGGTTCAAGTGATCACACTGCGGCAACTGCTGAGGAATACCACATTTCTCTGCTCAGTACCGGAGGCAGAAAAGGCCCGGCAACTGCAAGAAATATGGGAGCATCAGCTGCAAGCGGTGATGTAATACTGTTTCTGGACTCGGACGTGATTGTATCCTGCGATCTTATTGAAAAGATCTCGACGCACTTTCTTGATGAATCCGTCTGGGCAGTTCAAACACTTTATACAGCCGTATGCCCAGCACCAGATCCGGTTTCACAGTATCAGAACTACTACTACTATTACAGTTTACACAGAATGCCCGAAGGAGAAACTGCAACTTTCGCAACCTGGTGCTCTGCGGTGAGAAGAAACAGATTTGCAGAAATCGGTGGCTTTAATGTAAGAATTCCCGAACCCACAGTAGAGGACGAGGAGCTGGGATACACCATAGTAGAGAACAACGGAATTATCATTCTGGATAAAACAATTCAGGTTACACATCTTGCATCATACACCCTTGCCCAGTTTACAAAAAGAAGACTGCGAATGGCGCGTGCACAGGCAAAAAGCGGCTGGAGACAGGTAAAGAAAAGACTTCTTGCCAGGTACATCAATGTGCATGAGTCAGGGACACACCACAGCAGATGGGTTGTGCTTTCCATACTGCTTGTGCTTATGGCTCAGCTCTGCATTCTACTAAGCCTGTTGTCGTTTTCTCCTGCCCCTCTTGTTGCTGCATTTCTTCTTCTGCTTTCAGCGCTGACCTGCCACGCAGGTTTCCTGAACGGATGTAAAAATGACCTGAAAGAAAAGACAGTTGTGAACTTCTCGGTTCTTTGCATATATGATATGGCAGTGCTTGGCTGGGGAATAGTACAGGGCTCTATACAGTACATGTTCGGGAAAAAGTACTGATCCTTCTGTAAACTCCGGTTCTTCTATGCTGCTGCATAAACTTTCAGACATGGGAATGAATGCCCCTTTAAAAGAATGAGTCCGTGAAATACCGGGTAGCAATGTTCCGGGAGAAACCTTCCAAAAGGAGTCTGACACTGAATAAAAACAGCCTGCTGCTTGCGGTATCAGTGCTTCCTGTGCTGGTAACGCTGCTGATCCTGGGAGGCGACATCCCCGACCCTGACAGGAATGCTCATGACATGTGGGCAAATCAACTTGTAAACACCGGCAGGTTGACCATTTCACAGCAGGGCACTTATGATGACTGGCAGATCTACTATCCAAACACTGTTCCCAAACCGCTGGAACTCCTCACTGGTATCCTTCGGGTGCCGGGAGGAATATTCTACCACTCTGTAATTACTCTCCTCTCTGCAGTTCTCGTTCTTGCTGCGGCATGGTACTCGGCGGGTCGGGGAAGAATCGGGCTGGAAGCGGCCCTTTTTCTAGGATTTAACCCGGTTTTTGTCTTTCTGTGTGTAAGAGGAAGCTCTGCCATTCCTTTTCTGGGAGCGATGTTTCTTCTGCAATCTGTAAAAACTTCAAATGCAGGTGCCCTGATCGCCTCGCTTGCCAGACCCGAGGGGTTCATTTACAGTGGATACCACTGCATAAGGAACAGGAATTGGAAGCTTCTTGCTCTTCTGGGCACTATCGGCATTGCCTGGCTTGCTTTCCACAAAATAACATGTGGTTCATTCTCATGGGCGGCGGATGAAGTAAAGTTTTCTGTGGCTGCAATGGACTATCCCACCACAAATCTTGTTACCTTCTTCCCCTGGGCTGGATTGCGATCCATTCTTATTCTGGGTGCACCGGCAGCAGCCCTGCTTCTGGTAACCTTCAGCAAGTGGAAGCAGAGAACTCCATTCTCTCTTAACTTTCTTCTGCTGGCTTTTTCTCTGGCCATGGGCTCACTTGTTCTGCCAAGATACATTGACCAGCTCTTCCTGATCGCAACGCCATTCCTGTTCCTTGAGATCGGTAGATCATTCAAAGGCCGCACCCGCACAGTTGTGGCAATTGCTGCAATAGTGTTTCCTTCTTTCCAGTGGATATCCACCATCCCGGAAATCAGGCAATACGAAAGGCTCAGGGAAATTTACCAGTCATTTGAGCTTCCGAAAGAGGGGATTACAGCAACAAACGAGCTTCTTATTCCCGGCTTCTGCCTGAGCCTTGGAATAGACGACCCCACAGGCAGATTCATTTCCGTAGACAAAGCTGCTTGGAGCCATGGATCAGAAGCAGAGCTGCTGGAATTTGGTGTAACTCAAGTGGTTATTGTGCCTGTTGGTGTGTATTTTCCTCTGCATACGAAGGAATGGCTCGAAACAGTAGAGAATCTGGATGTGAAATATTTCAGATGACAATGCAGGGCAATGGCTGACAGACTGACAATTCATATATTCTCGAAGTGAACTTCACAACATGGAGCAGAGAATGAAAAAGAAAATGAAGATTAGAGAGGCAGCAGCCGGTGATCTTGAAGATCTTGCAATCATCTCAAGAACCACATGGGATGGTGATGATTATCTTGAAAGAGTTTCCAAAGGATGGATCAATCAGAGTGACTTTTTTGTAGGGGAAATAGAAGGCAGAGTAATTGCCTGCGGAAAAATATCAACCCTGCCGGGTGAAGTCGCCTGGCTTGAAGGCCTCAGGGTACACAATGACTTCAAGGGTAAAGGATACGGCAGGATCCTCGCCGATGAGATCCTGCAGATCGCCCGGAAAAAGGTCGAGGCTGGTGATTTTCAATCCATTGAGTTCTCCACTTACATAAAGAACGACGAAAGCATCGGCATGGCAGAGAAACAGGGATTCAGAACAACTGAACTTTTCCATGTTTTAAGCATGGAAAACCCTCCAGTACTCAGCGATCCTGCAGTTATCACACTATTCTCCCCATCAGGTAAAGATTTTTCAATTTACCCGGAACATGCCCCATGCGGATGGAAGTACATCAACCACCAAACCACAGATTCTCTGATCTGGATGAAAGAGAATGCAGGATTCTGGAAAGTGGCAACCGGGGCAAAATTCCTGGCAGCACATCGTGGCTCAGAGATATCACCGCTGGCTTCAGCACTTGATGATCC
>JAGLQD010000530.1 GCA_023136985.1 Candidatus Sabulitectum sp.
AGGTTATGGTCTTCGTGAATTTGCAGAGAAGATTGACAAAAGTGCTTCTTACATATCGAACATAGAGAGAGGTATTGTCCCTCCCCCCAGTGCCAAAGTTGTCAAACTCATTGCTGAGGGGCTTGATGGTGATGTTGATGAACTTCTTCAATTGGCAAACAGATTTGATATGGAATCAATTGAAAAGATTCGTGAGAATGCCAGTAGACTGGATACAGCAGAAAGAACAATCAAGTTTCTGGACAGTGCAATTCACCTTGAGGAAAGTGATCTTCTCGGTGGAATTTCCGGTATTGTGGAAATAGTCACTGGTGAGAGAATCCTGAATCCGAATCCAAACATTGTTAACAGTAGCTTCAGTACCATTCGCTTCATAATGGATTTGGCCTCTAATCCTGATGATGGATACAACAGACTGGGAATTCAACTAAGGCGAGAGTTTGCAACAAGTCTTTATGATCTTATGAGTGATGTGATACATCCATACTCGAAATCAAATCCTGATGAAAAGCAAACCATGGATGAAATTCTAGAAGGAATCTTTAAAAAGTATCCTAGAAAACTATTGGAGGAGGTGATTAGACGAGACGATCTTAAATCCAGATACCTGGAGTACCTGAAAAAGGAAAAAGAGTAGAAAAATGCCGGTAGTCATTAAATTTGTTTACTGAAGTATTTATGGAACAACGAAAGGGTCAACTATGACATGTGATGTCTTTTTAGTATCAATCGGTTGTGAATTCAGAAAGTATAATGAAGCTTTTCTGCCCGGGTTACTCCGAGTAGATATTTCCAAGGATGATAATTAGTGGTTATACCACGCGTGAAGCAACAACGATTGCTTTCTTCAAAACAAAGTTTGGAAAAGAATTTAGTGTTGAAGAAGCAAGACGGATAACTGACAGCCTAACAGAGGTCTTCACGTTACTTGGGAAATGGGCAATTGAGCAAAAAGTATTTGAAACTACCAATGAAGAGAATTCGGGTGATTGCAATGATTGATAACACAACAGGGGCAAAATCAGGTAAGTGGCAACTCAGAAAAGTATGTATGCCCGACATTCTTCACAGGTACAGTTTACGAAGTCTCATTGGATTTACTATAGAAGGCATTCAAACACAGGAAGGAAACACAAATAACCATGAGAAGTAAAAAAGATTTGGCTTGTATCTATGCACGTGTTTCGACAGAGGAACAGGAAAAAGAAGGTTTCTCAATTCCTGCACAATTGAAATTGCTTCGTGGATATGCTGATAAACAAGGTTTTAGAGTTATCAAAGAGTTTGTTGAAAGTGAGACAGCACGAAGTACGGGGCGCACCGGCTTCAATGCAATGCTTGCTTACTTGAAAAAGCACACGGAATGTAGATCAATACTTGTAGAAAAGACAGATCGTCTTACTCGAAACTTCGAAGATTACATTGCTCTGGGCATAACTCACACCAACAGAGAAGTCCACCTTGTTAAAGAAGGCAAAGTTTTATCTAGAAATTCTTCTCCCAGTGATTTTTTCATGCAGAACATTCAAGTTTCCATGGCAGCTTATATAAGCCACAATATCAGTGCAGAAGCAAAGAAGGGTATGAGAGCAAAAGCAGAAGCTGGCTTTTACCCTTCGGTTGCTCCTCTGGGATACTTGAACACAATAAATTCAGTTGGAATCAAGGTCATTACACTTGATCCTGTATTAGCTCCTTTGGTTAAGCAAATATTTGAACTCTACTCCAAGGGTTCTGTTTCTCTTAAAACTATTGCAAAGGAAATGTATTCTCTTGGTCTACGCTCACACAAAGGAAACAAGGTTGGAATCTCAACTATTTACAAAATGCTGTTGAATCCAATTTACAGAGGAAAATTCATCTGGAACGGTATCGAGTATGACGGCAAGCATGAAGCAATAGTCTCCTCTGCTCTATGGTTTGCAGTACAGGATGTAAGAGAAGACAGAAGTATTGCAAAGCCAAAGCAATCACATGAATTTGCATACATTGGATTGATGAAGTGTGGTCACTGTGACTGTTCCATTACTGCGGAACGCAGAAAGAAGAAGTACAGTTATTACCATTGTACCGGATTCAGGGGCAAACACGGTGAACCTCATGTAAGAGAAGAGAAACTTGATGAGCAGTTTTCTAACCTTTTAAAAGGTCTTGCAATTGATGATGAGGTTGCAGAGTTCATTTTGAACGGCATACAGAAAGATACAGCTGAATCACGCAAAGCCCTTGAAGATACCAGAGAAAGACTTGTTTCTCAGCGTAAGAGGCTTCTAAGGCGTTCTGATGTCCTATATGACGATAGGCTTGATGGAAGAATAGATGTGACTCGATATGATAGTAAATCAGCACAGATTAGAAGAGATATTGAGCTTATTGATGAAAACCTTTCCTCCCTTGAATCCTCATCCGACTATGATCCTCTTGCAACAGCCAAGGGAATTATCGAACTTGCACAACATGCTGGCACTATGTTTCTTAAGGCTTCAGCAAGTGACAGAAAGCAATTTCTTAGAAGTGTACTATCGAACTGCACTCTACGTGAAGGCAAGATCAAACATCAATTCAATGTACCCTATGCCCTGCTGCATGATACGAATACAAGATGGAAGGCTTACATGGCTGTAAGTGATGATCTTTCTGCAATGGATTCGTTCTGGCACCCCAAAAAGAATTCGAAACATGCAGCAGCGCCCAGTTGAAAGACGCTGCCTCATGATATGAAGTTACAGAGACTTGAGTGTTTCTGCTGCTGTTGAAAGGGTAAACTTTCTCCGTTCGATCCACCCTTTGAGTTCCCCTGCTATCTCTTCTCCCATTCTTCGGCTTGATATGCTGAAGGTCTTTGCTCGTTTTCCTTTTACTGTGATCTCTCCTGAATAGAGCTCTTTGTAAGACACATGCCCGAGAATTTTTCCATTATTTTCGGGATAATCAGATGAGTAATCCACAACTGGTGCAAGGATGTCACTGTCGGGAACTCCTGTAAAAGAGGCCATTTCCTCATCCAGAATTGGTATAGGTATGCCAATTCCCACACTGAGAGAAGCTCCGTAACCGCTTATCCAGATTCCTCTGAGGTATCTGGGGTTCATTCCACGGAGATCTCCGCGGACAGAGATCGTTCCAGCCCCTTCCATTGGTACTCCGTTGGGGCTTCTTCTTGGGTTGCTGCAGTGCTGAGTGCCCGGGCCGGTTATCCAGCCTGTGCCTCCTCCCAGAAATATTTTCGTTCCTGTCCCTATTGTTCTGAAATGTGGGTCATTGATAAGTGGGCTGAACTCTCCGGATCCACTAAAACCTGCGTTGGCCAGATCCGGTTTCAACACCCCGAGGTAGGTTCTGATCTCTCTCTCGGAGCCGTTCACTGCCACATTGTAGTTCTGATATGAGTTCCTGAAGTTGGTCAGTTCCGCACTGGAAACTGTGGCGAGAGATATTGAGGAACTCAGTTTTCTTTTTGGATAGCAGTCTGTGGCGTGACCTGTTGCTTCAAAACATATTGATCTGCCGCTGACCAGATCTTCTATTACATGGCCTCCGCCGTAACCGGGTGTTTCACTCTGAGCTGTTGCTCCCAGGAAAAGATCAACTGCGGCAATGCCGCAGTATGCTTGAACTCCATTGAGAGTTGCTTCTCTAAAGTTGATCCTGGGAGAGAAATGCCCGGTATTTATCAGAAGACCACTTGAACACATGGGTCCGAAAGTGCCTGTTGTTACCACATCCACCTGGCTTGCTGCTGCTTTTGCGCCCTGCTCTGCCACCAGGCTGGTCATTTCACCTGCGGTGAGAACTACTGCTGATCCGTTCTGGATCTTCCTGTTTATTTCCTCGATTGACTTATGCATTTCTCTGCTCTCTTTCAGTCAAATGGATATCTCCCCATATTCCAATGGATTCCCCACAGGTTGCAATGATTCCCTTGAGCTTCCGTCTGCAAGCCACTTCCTCCACTACTCTTGTTACATCTGACTCACCGCGAATACGGTTTGCCAGTGATGTGGCTGCAGCATCCGCATGAGCTGCGCATGAATGTATTGCAGTTACCGCGTCAGCAGAGCCCATAGAAAATGATGGACCGATTTTACCGCTGGAGGTACAAACCGAGACACCTCTGGAAGCTTCAAGTGTGAAATTGATCCCTTGCGAGAAAGGAGATTCCTCCCCTGGGTATATCAGGAATCCAAGGTGGCCCGGTGAGCAGGCCCATATATCGCCGCCATTCTCAACTATTATTGTTTTAGAGTATTGGAGAAGACTTAAGCCGACTCCCTGTGCGATTGCCCCGGCTACAGATGCCATGGGGCCCGTGTTCCATTCCTGAGCGGCTTTTTCCATACCTGCAATGAATGGGTCGGTACTGCGGGAAAAAACCGGCACAAGTGATCTAAGAAACAGCGGGTTCCGTTCTATGTGCTGGTGAAGAGTCTGTCGGATATTATTTAGTGCACCAAGTGCTTCATTTCTTAGATGCTTTTCAGCATAGATCTGAAGGTCACTCTGGCCTGCAACGACCCTGAAGGTTTCAAGGGCACAGGATGATGTCCATTTTCTGTAAAATCGTTCCGTGTACATTATGCTCCGCATTCGTCTGGGGATTCAACACAACTGATTGCTGCGGTAAAGGCCCTGCTGAAGCAGAGGTCGGAAGCTTATGTGCTCCCTGCGCCCCTGGCCCTGCAGGGCCGGGACATGATCATGTACTCCGGAATATGGAAGGAGGAGAGTCCTTCAAGACTTTCATCTTTGTTTTTTCTGATAAATTTCTTGCGTTTCAAAGAATCTCCCTGTGTAATAAAAAAAACCGCTCTGCACTAACAGAACGGCACGAAAAAATGGTTTTTCGGGCTGTCCCGCACATCGGCTTTCGCCTGCCACCGTGGAAAATTTCTCGGTTGGCGCCCCTCAAGGGGTTTCTCTTGATGCTGGTGGAAATATAGGAAACGAATCCAGTTCGTCAAACTGCCTTTTCTAAAAGTTGTTTTCCTGTTATTTTCAGATGTTAGTATGGTGGTGTTGTGAAACTGAAAGGTTAAGTGGTATGAGGATTGCAGATATCTACAAAAAAGACAAGCCGGTTCTCTCCCTTGAGGTGTTTCCTCCAAAACCTGGGCACAGTCTCAAAACTATTTTTCGAACTCTGGATCATCTGTGCGATCTGAATCCTTCATTTGTCAGTGTTACGTATGCTTCCCAGGGAGAATCTTCCAGCAGAACAGTTGAAATTGCCACTCGAGTAAGAGATGAATACGGCTGTGAATCACTTGCGCACATAACATGCATAGGTCATACAAAAGAGGAAATTACTTCCGTACTGAATGATCTGGAAGCCCGCAAAGTAGGAAATGTTCTTGCTCTTCGCGGAGATATGCCTGCAGATCTATCCGGAGTAAGTCGGGATTATCGTTTTGCAAGCGAACTGATCGCAGAGATTGCTTCAAGAGGAAGCTTCTGCGTCGGTGCCGCTGCATACCCGGAAGGGCACATTGAAGCGAGAAGAATCAGCCACGATCTGGACAATCTGAAGCGCAAGGTGGATGCAGGTGCCGAATTCCTTATCACTCAGTTGTTTTTTGACAACAGGATCTTTTATGACTTCATGGAGCGGGCACGATACAGAAACATTCATGTACCTGTTATTCCGGGAATAATGCCTATTCTGAATTACAAGCAGATCAAGAGAATTCTAATGATGTGCGAGGTTTCTGTTCCAGCCAAACTTATGAACATGTTCGATAAGTACTCACATAACCCTGATGATCTTGCCAG
>JAGLQD010000531.1 GCA_023136985.1 Candidatus Sabulitectum sp.
GCAAACATAGAGCAGGCAGCAAGGGAGCTGGTGTCACGGGACCTGCATGATCAGGTGCAGACTTTCTGTCTTGCTGTTCTTCCTGGAACCGAGCTCAGAGCAAATGCAAAAAATCTAGGTATAGAATATGAAGATAAACCTCCTTACTCCATGATACGGTCAGGTCCGTACTCTATCCAAAGCCTTCTACAGGCCAGAGAAAAAGTTTCCGACATCCTTGGCTACGATGCAGACCCGCCTCCAAGACCTGTTCTCTCTGATTCCTTTCCCGGTATGGAAACTTTCAGCCCCGAAAAAGGGCTGACACAAGCATCTCCTTCAGTGCGACATGGAGTGCTGCGCATAAACACTGTTGATGCCTGGGCACACAGGAATTCAATACTCAACAAGGTTAGAGAAAGACGGGAAAAAGACCCGTACTGCCCGCTGGATGTGGTTATCCAGTCAGATTGTATTTTCCCTCTTGACCTTATAGACATGCTCCTGAATATCAATGAACCCCAATGCTACACAAGTGCCAGAGCAAAGATCTATCAGTTGCCCGGTCTTTTAAGAATTGCTGTTGTCATGGCTGCTTCCACAAACAGGGAATGGTTGACGGAATGTTCTGAAATTGCCCTGACTGTAGTAAGATCAGATTCTGCGGTAGCTCTTCCCGGAGGTCAGGTGGGGCTGTTGCTTAGGGGTGACCATGACCTGGACAGTTTAAGTGCTTTGTATTCCCAGGCTCCTCATCTGATATTCTTCGCCAGGAAAGACCTTGAGATCCTCTGGAATCTTGATGTACTGGATCTGGGATAAAATAGAGGGAGGAAAGAAATGAGTCTGGTAACAATGCTGCTGTTTATCTCTCTAAAATCCTGAGATCGATGTGGATCGTGCCATCGTATGGAAAGATGCAACCAGGATAGTTTATAAATTCGGTGATTCGTCGGTACCACCACCATACCATCGAAGCTTTGTGATTTCCGTAACAGGTGAGAATGCCACGGTAGTTGTGGAAGAATCATATCCCATAACTCAGAAGCAATTCAATCTGGTGCTGAAAGCCTTGACAGCAGCGGATATGAGTACCGTTCAGGAAGGTGAGTCACCGGATTGCACAGGGGGAACCACTGAAACAGTCTCTGTATACATAAATGCGGAAAGAGTATTACACGGATGGGTTTACCACTGTGGCGGTGAAAGCTTCTGCACGCTGCTGGGGGATGTAAACACGATTGCTGAAGCGGTCTGCGACCTGATCCCCGATCTGGCTCACTTAAGAGAGTAAAGCAAAACCATTATATCTGAAGATGTCTGAAAGGGGGCGGGATAAACCCGCCCCCTTTTCCCGTATCTGATCAGGTACTATCGAAGTGCAACACCGAGTACGGTGAATTCGATACGCCTGTTCTGAGCCTTGTTGGCTGCGCTGGTGTTGGGAACCACTGGGCTCTCTTCACCGTAACCAATGGTGGTCAGTGTATTGGCAGCAACACCCTTGCGTACAAGATAGTCAAGTACGGAGTTTGCTCTGCGCTCACTGAGACCCTGGTTGTAACTGGCACTGCCATCGCTGTCTGTGTGTCCTGCTATGCGGACACGAACACCAGCGTTATCGATAAGTGTCTGAGCAACAAGATCAAGAACACCGAAACTCTCCGGCTTGATCTGAGCACTTCCACTTTCGAAGTAGATGTTATTGAAGCTGAGAACCTGGCCTTCAACAAGCGCAGGACGCATCTCAACATCAAATATTGTTGTCTCTTCGACTCTCATAACCTGAACCTTCACAACATTGAGGTAATCATCAGCCTCAACCTTCACAGTCCAGTTACCCTCAGGAAGAGCGATAGAGTAAACGCCATTAGCGTTTGTTGTAACTGTTTCTTCCATACCTTCAACTGTAACTACTGCACCGACGATGATCTCGTCAGTTTCGCCATCAGTAACTGTTCCGGTAAGGATACCGTTGTCAGGTACAGGTGTAAGCAGGACATCAAGTGCCTGGTCTTCGCCTGCAACTATAACAGCAGTTTCACTGAAAGGCTGGTAACCTTCAGCTGTAACGTTGATAGGAACAGATCCTGCAAGAAGCTCTACAGAGTAGAAGCCGTCTATTGTAGTCTGAGGAAGAACAGAGGAAGCAGGGAAGCTGACTTCAGCCTGAAGAACCTCTCCTGTTTCTGAATCGGTCACTATACCACTGAGTGTTCCATGAGTAGGAGACTGAAGAAGTACGGATGAGAAGATCAGGTTGCAGCCAACACCGAATTCAGCAGGGTAGCCACCTGGGAAAGGACTTCTCTGTGCGCGCTCTTCATCGGTAGGGGTGGTTCCAGCCTCGTAGATACCGTGACCGAGGTCTGACCATTCAGGATCAAAGCTGGTAAGAGCCATTGAGCCTGTAAGGTCAAGGGCAAGTCCGTACGGGGATGTAAATCTGAAGCCACCATCAAGAAGGGCAGTCTCATCGTATCTCTCGCCGTTTCCTGCTTCTTCTGTACGATCCAGGTATCTGTTGTACTCAAACTCCACAAAAGGAGTTGCGATACCTGTCTGGAACTCAAGCCCTGCGGCAACTCTGATAACATTATCATCCACAGTAAGCTCTATATCATCTGTATCAACGACATTACCACTGGCGTCACGAATGGTGTCAGTGTAGTCGAACTGCTGAGAGTAGCGATGGAACCCGGCGTTAAGGTGAACACCGAGACCGAAGTCAGCATTGTAGGAGAAGAGGAAGTCTCCACCGAGATTGAGCTTGCCACTGTTAAGCATGGCGCGTCTCATCTCGAACATAGGATCACCGGCATACCAGATACCATCGGTGCCTGCATCGTACATTGTGACATAGTCATAGTCACCACTGCTGACAGCAAAGCCTACCTGAGGCATGAAGCCCATCCAGAACTGACCATTATCCGCAGGGCTGAAGGCGATCTTAAGAGAAAGAACAGCTTCATTCAAAGCATCATCGCTCTCCCAGTCACCGGTTCCAGCGTCACGATCAGCATTGCTGAGGTCGCGTCTGTAACCATTCCACCAGTAACTGACCCTACCGGCCATTTCAACCATTTCGTTGATTCCATAGCCAAAAGCAAGATGCCCGGTGGCATCATATTCGGTATCTTCAGCGGTAAAGGTAACATTGTTCAGAATAGCCGCACGATCGTCATGACTGATACCCAGATGGGTAAAGAGTCCAACAGAGTACTGATTGGTCTCAATCGGCTGAGCATCAACAACTCTGTTGAGGCCGCGAAGACCCCAGTATGACGGAAGTGCGCTGGCAACAGTTGCCGACAAAAACAACACCGTAAGTACGGTAAGAATTAGCTTCATAGTTCCCTCCATTTTTTCAAACACAATAAAGTAGGCATACTACCATAATCATCTGTACTTGGTAGATACCGCAGAAAAATAAGCCTGACTACGAATAAAGTCAAGACCATAAATCTGGTTCTACCTTGAAAATTTATCCCTTATAGCCTTCGGTACAGGCTGTTTCCTGTCCCAGGTTACAGGTATTCTTCCTTCCTCCATATGAAGGATCTCACGCCCCTCACGGTGCCCAAACTCAAAAGCCTTCAGGTTCAATTCCAGGAAAGCTTTCGGAACTGCCAGCCTGATAGCATCAGTCCAGATCTCCAGGGTGAAGAATCTGCTGAGAGCAGCAAACATCCCCATAGCCATAAGGTTGGCCACTATCTTCTGTCCGAATACCTCAATACTCTTGTCTGTGAAGGGATATTCGTAAACTTTCCCCTCCGGAAGCTGATCAACAAAAGTAGAATCCACAACAAAAAAACCTCTCTCTTTAACCTTGCCGCTGAATTTGTCAGCACTCTCCTGGTTCATTGCCAAAAGAATGTCCAGCTTGCGGCAATTGGGGAAAAGAATAGGTTTGTCGGAAATTATCACATCAGTTCTACTGGCGCCGCCTCTGGCCTCCGGCCCATAGCTCTGTGTAAGACAGACTTCACTACCGTTAAGAATAGCAGCCTGGCTTAGAATTCTTCCGGCCAGCCCCAGCCCCTGGCCACCTGAACCGGCAAGTCTTATCTCGGAGTATTTCATTTCTTCACCCCCGATGAAACACGATCGCAGAGTTGCTGATACCGCTCCACATATCCGATCTCAGCACGGTCTACGAAAATGCCTCTGACGGTCTTACCTTCTGTTTTCTCTTTGGGAAGCTTTGATGCCTGTGCGATATTGATGGTGTTATCCTTGAGAAGCTCCATCATGTTCACAGCATCTCCCTGCCTGTTTGCTCTGCCGAAGTTGGTGGGGCAGGGGGCAAGAGCTTCAACCACTCTGAATCCAGAACCGGAAAGTGCCTTTTTGATAATACCGTCGAGTTCTATAACATGGTAGACATCTCCACGGGCAACAAAGTTTGCCCCTGCAGCTTTAGTAAGCTTACAGATATCGAAATCCGGCTCGATCATGCCGTAAGGAGTAGTGGATGTTTTTGCACCCTGTGGAGTTGTAGGCGAGAACTGCCCTCCAGTCATACCATAGTTGTTGTTGTTTACTATGATAGCTGTGATATCCATATTACGTCTTGCCGCGTGAATGATGTGATTGCCGCCGATGGCCATGGAATCACCAT
>JAGLQD010000532.1 GCA_023136985.1 Candidatus Sabulitectum sp.
TCATTGTTTCCGAAGGAGCTTCCCACCGTCTTCCAGGTACGGTAACGGTAATTTTCAGAAGCATTGAGAGTGAAGCTGTGCTCACGCTGCTTGATATGCAGGGCGTCTATGCTTCTTGCGGGTCTGCCTGCAGCACGGGAAACAAGAACAGTAGCCATGTGCTCTACGCAATGGGGGTTGATATCAACCTTGCAAACAGTGCTCTCCGGTTCAGCTTGAGCAGGTATACCACGGAAGAGGATATTGACCGTACAGTTGAACTTCTTTCAAAGATCGTAGAGAGGCTTAGACAGATTTCACCCTATACGGAATAAGAGTCTCTTCGTTTATGTTTTCAGGCGGGTGGCTCACCTTTTTGGGCCATCCGCTTCTTTTTTGGTAAAATACCAGCATACAATAAGAATTACCTTTACGGAGTATGAAAGGAGCATTTCATGATCATAACTCAAGTTGTTCTGTTTTCGTTTCTCCTTCTTGTTCCCGGGTATCCTGAACCGGAAAGCAGTGCGGATTACTCCATAGAGGTTGTTCTTTCTACTGATTCCAGCACTGTGGCGGGATCTGCTGAGATCCATTTCATCAGCGGAGTAGATTTTCCTGTAGATACTCTCTGGCTGCATCTGTATCCCAACGCTTACACTGACCACGCAACAGCATTCGGACAGGACCTTGACGGCCAGGGCAGATTTGCGTTTCGTCGTTCTGCCCAATCGGAAAGAGGTTCCATTGAGCTGTCCGGCTGGACTTTGAACGGGGAACCAACTGTGATTTCCGTGGACGGCACCCTGGGCTGTATCGCCCTTGAGCATCCGCTGGAAGGAGGAGAATCCGTTCTGCTTTCTGGTGAGTTTGTGGTAAAAGTACCGGAGTTCTGGAGCAGAATGGGGCATCATAGTGATACCTATCAGATCACCCAGTGGTATCCCAAGATGTGTGTTCTGGACAAAGACGGCTGGCATCGTTCCAGATATCATGCCATGGGAGAGTTCTTCAGCGATTACGGCCACTATTCCGTGGTTATTGATGTGCCCTCTGACTTTACCACAGCAGCAACAGGAAGGATCTTTGAAACGGAGTTCAATGCAGATTCCACCAGGCGTACTGACCGGTGGATTGCAGAGAATGTTCATGATTTTGCATGGTGTTCAAGCCCGGATTACACCATCCGGGATCATGTTTTTACCTATGCGGACAGCGGTGGTACCGTTCAGGTGCATCTGGTTCTTCTTGATGATGATGAAGATTACTGGAAGGACATTCCCAATGCGGTGGATTCTACACTGGCTTACTACGGTGAGTGGTACATGCCTTACCCCTATGATGATCTCTGGGTTGTTGATCCTGTGGTTGCCAGCTCAGGTGGTATGGAGTATCCGCAGTTTGTTTTTGCCTATGATAATATTCCAATGACCAGAGTGCTGGAGATGGTCACCATTCACGAGGTAGGGCATCAGTGGTTCTATGGTCTTCTGGGCAGTAATGAAACTGATGAAGCCTGGCTGGACGAGGGCATGAACACATTCAGTGAACTGCGCTACATGGAGCGTATGCACGGTTTCTCGGGAAACATGACCACCACACCTGACTGGCTGCTGAGCATAAGCGACAGAGACCTACAGGCTCTTTCTTTCCTCTCAGCTGTACACAATGATGTTACTCCGGTTCTAAGCAGGGCAACCGATGCAGGAGACGGCAGTTACTCCACAGGTTACACCTACTACACCAAACCGGCACTGTTTATGTCTATGCTTCAGGTTCAGCTTGGTGATGAACTTTTTGACAGCATCATGAAAGAATATTTTCATAGATTTGCATACAGCCACCCTCATACAGAAGACTTTCAGGCAGTTGTTGAAGAATTCTCCGGCAGAAGCTGGCAGACAGAATTCGACTACTGGTTGCGAGGAACCGGCACTGCGGATATCAGGCTCTCGGACCTGAGATCAAGTCTGGATTCTACCACAGTGATACTTGGCGGATCCATTCCCCACAATATGCTTGTTCCCATTGCATTTATCAGTGACTCCGATACTCTCGAAATGCTTGTAAGTATTCTTCCCGGAGAGGAAACGGTGATAGCAGTTGCAGGGATTTGGAACCTCGCTGTGGCCGACCCGTTCATGCGTCTTCCCGACTGCGCTTCGTGGAACAACTCTGCACCGGTGAATTTCAAACTCAAACCCTTGATTCTGCCTGTACCGCAACCGGACCACTACAGCGTGTGGGCGCTGCCTCTGCCGGGATATGCTGATGGTTCATGGAGAGTAAATGCCATATTCCTTGCTACGCCGCTTCCAGTGGAGGCTGGTGGTCCGTTTACACTGGCATCACATGTTTCCGTTCCATTCAAGGATGGTTCATCGGCTGCTGTGGGATTATCTCTTTCTGCTCCGATCTCCCGTAGACGCGGAGAGGAAATCTTACTGAAGACACGATTCTTATCCGGTTACGGGATGAGCAGAATAAGTGCCCGGTTCCAGTTGAACAGCCGCGGACCTCTGGCTGTGGACCCCCGCAGGATGTTTTCTTTCGGTGTAGAGATGCTCAGTGTTTCTGATACAACGGTCTATGGGGGTGTTAACATTCAAACGGGAACCTCAATGGAGATACAGGCCGGTCTCAGATTATCGAAGCGTTCTTTTAACCGGTCATATACTGTGGGAGTTGAATCTTTTTTTGATCCCGGAATGGGGGATACCGTCTATGCAGGCTTAAGCCTTGAGGCAGAGACCAGTCAGAGATTATCAGGAGGCTTTTCGGCTTCCACCAGGGTAAACGCGGAGGGAGTTACGGAAAAGGCTCCGGCTCAGCGAATGGTTCGTCCCGCCGGGGGACTCTTTCCTGAAAACTCGCTGGTGGGTGCCGTTCTTTCTCCCGACGGCGAGCTTAGCGCTACTAACCATTATTTCGTGCGCACAGGCCCGGCACTGCCCGGGTACTGGAACAGTATTCACAGGGGCAGTGTGGGGTTTTCCACTGAGCAGAGATTGAGTTCAGTAGATATTCCCTTAGGTATTTTTGCAGGTACGGGGTGGGTTGGAAGCAGCCTTGAGGAACTCACCAGCGGCACGCTTCTCTCAAATGCGGGGATTCTTGTGAATGCTGGAATAGTAGAAGCCATTTTTCCTCTGTGGGTTTCAGTACCGGTTGAAGGAGAAGACAACTGGGAATTCCGCTGGCGGGTCAGAATTCTCCTTTAAAAGCCTTCACCGGTCCAGGTTACCCCGGCGTATATTCCGAAGTTCTCAAAATCATTTAGTCCGATGTTTATTCCACCGTCGATTGCAATATCTTCTCTGAGAAGGTATTGGGTTCCAACACCCACTCTGAATGTATGGCTGGTTGAGCCGTTCATTCCTGCATACAGCAGAATATCCGAGGTCACAAAACTTGATCCACCAGCGGTGAAGTACATTATATCTGTAACA
>JAGLQD010000533.1 GCA_023136985.1 Candidatus Sabulitectum sp.
TCCATTCCGTTGCCACTGCAGATCCTTCAGTTGCTGAATCACTGGTTACCTCAGCAGCCTGTGCCTCTTCGGCGGTTCCACATGCTCCAAGAACAAGAGCCAGTGTGAGGGGTATCAAATATTTCATTAGGTTCTCCTTTCATTGAGTTTTCAATTGTTACGGAATATACAAACTTTTAGCCGTTTTGTTCCCAGGAGGAAAAAATGAGACCGGAAACACCCCAGATCACAGTTGATGCCATCATTGAAATGAACAACGGAATTGTGCTTATTGAAAGAAAATACCCGCCGTTTGGCTGGGCTATTCCAGGTGGTTTTGTTGACAGGGGGGAAAGTCTTCTTGAAGCTGTAAAGCGTGAGGCTCTTGAAGAAACATCTCTTGATATTGAGGTGCTTGATCTCTTTCATGTTTATTCCCGGCCATGGAGAGATCCCAGGGGCGACACCATCAGTGCGGTTTACTGGTGCAGAGCTTCCGGAGAACCCGTTGGCGGAGATGATGCAGCAAAGGCTGTTGTATTCTCAGAAGATGCCATACCGGAAAACATCGCCTTTGATCACAGAGAAATTCTTCAACAGTTCTTTCACTGGAGGCAAAACGGCATCAGGCCAGACCTTGACCTGTAGAATACTTTGTGAAATATTTTCTGTGCTTGTTTCATGAAACTTGTTTTCTACAGCACAGAGGAGAATAATGAAATACCTTGCCTTGTTACTCACAGTTTCTTTGCTGGCATCAGCAGAGGTTCCCTCATTCCTTGAGCCGGTAATGGTTCAGGCCGATGGGGTAAACATCGATGTTGGAGTTATCTCTGATCCGTTCATGGTTGATTGGGATTGTGACGGAGTTACTGATCTTCTAGTAGGTCAGTTCTCTCCTGGAAAAGTCAGTTTTTACAAAAATACAGGAACAAACCAGAATCCCGAATTCTCTTTCTCATACTATCTTCAAGCTGACGGGTCCGACATAGCCGTCAGTGCAGGTTGATGCACGGGAGCTACAAATCCACAGGCTGTGGATTTCAA
>JAGLQD010000534.1 GCA_023136985.1 Candidatus Sabulitectum sp.
GGTTTCAAGTCAGTGGAAAAAGCTGAAGAGTGGCTTAATCTGTCTCTCTGAAAAACAGCTTGCAGAAGCACATTCCATCAGCACTGATTTCCTGTTTGATCTCCGGACAGGGGCAGAGGACATCCTTTTCCCTATTCAGAGGATGGCTCTGTTTGCATGGGCAGTAGTAGTCTCCTGCTCCTGTGAGATTCATGGTCATAAGACCAACAACTTTCTGTACCCTTGCCAGATCAGGATTGAGGACGTAACCGGCTTTTTCTGCAATTTTACATGTGCGGGCCAGTGTTTCATTGTACAGATCAGTGCCAACAGTGGTGTCCCATGGATTTGTCATTTAAAGGTCTCCTTGACCTAAGAAGCTGGAGTGTTCCGTTTCTGCCTGATTCGTCTGGTTTCCATTGCGGTGATCTCTTCAAGCATCTTTCTGTTGGCTGAAGAAATATCTGCGATGGATGCGAAGAGAACCAGAAGAATACCGAAGGTGATCAGGAACAAGCCTCCCATTCCAAAAGCAGTGAATGGAGAAATTCTTCCAGTTACAAGCCACCAGGAAAGGGTAAACACATCAAGAAGAGTGCCCATACCCATAAGCAGGAATGCCGGTGTTCCATAGAAGCGCCAGGGGGAGTGCCCATGGGACACAGAGTACATTGCTTCAGCAGAGAGGTGGGCGTAACGCCATAGATTCGAAGCTATTCTGGATTCTCCGTGTTCTCTTTCACCTCGGATCTTTGTGGGAATTTCTTTTATTCTGAGACCTTTTCTTGCAATATCAATGAGCACTTCCTGGGTGTATGTGAATCTGCTGAAACAGGCTACCCTGTCCAGTGCCTTCGGGCCGTAAACCCGGAAACCGCAAGTTGCGTCATGGATACGAGTATTTGCAAGATTACTCACCAGTTTTGCAACTCTTGCATTTCCCCATTTCTTCAAGGCAGGCATATCCGGGGTCAGTGAAGGGTCCATGAATCTGCTGGCAGTGGAAAAATCTGTTTCGTCTTTGATCACCGGTCTTGCAAGGGCGGGAAGATCCTCCGGATTGAATTGACCATCCGCGTCTATAGTGGCCATAAAGTGAAAACCATTTTCTCTGGCATATGACAGCATTGTTCGAAATGCCGTGCCGAGACCCATATTCCTGCCGTGAGAAATTACGAATGCTCCAGCCTCTCTGGCCTTTGCTGCTGTAGAATCAGTGGAACCATCGTCCACAACCAGGACTTCTACTTCAGTACCGTGTAATTGTTGCGGAATGGCGGAGATCACCTGCTTTATAGTGATCTCTTCATTCAGTGCGGGAATAGCTACCAGTGTCTTCATGACTGTAGTATATAAAGACAAATATTCCTCGCAAGTGTGCGTTTCAGAAAGTACAGTCTTTCTGGAGCCGATTCATATTCTATTCGGGAGGTTTTGAATGTACATTGCAGTGTTTCTTCTTGCGCTGACCCAGCTTCAGCTGCCAGCTCAATTTGATCTGAG
>JAGLQD010000535.1 GCA_023136985.1 Candidatus Sabulitectum sp.
TTTCCATGCTTGTTCACCGTGACAGAGCTCACGCATGGGCAAAGAAGGCCTGTGAGAATCTAAAAGAAGCTATTCCCAAACATCAGTTTAAGGTCCCCATACAGGGAACAATTGGCGGGGCTATTATTGCAAGAACCACTATCAGTGCTTTGCGAAAAGATGTAACGGCCAAATGCTATGGTGGAGATATAACTAGAAAGAGAAAGCTTCTTGATAAGCAGAAAGCCGGAAAAAAGAGAATGAAGATGATTGGCAGGGTTATGATTCCCCAGAAAGCATTTCTTGCAGTACTCAAGAGAGATTAGGAAAACGATGAAAAAAGCGATTGCATCAGTAGCAGTGATATTCTCAATTATTACATTCCTGGCTTGTGGAAGTGACAATGATCCGGTAGGACCTGCCGGATGGAACAATGGCAGCTGGACCGGTGAGACTGCTTCATCCATTCCTGTATCCTTCTCACTTGATCACCCGACAATTGCAAATTGGACAATGACAGTAACACATTTGTATGCGGATACAACCGATGTTAGAACCTGGCTTTGCTCGTCAACATTGATTGCTGCTGATTCATCATTCAGCTGGAGCGATTCAATTGATCACGATACACTGAAGTATGCTTTCTCATTCAGCGGTACTTTCGTTACCGGTGACAGCTTGATAGGGCTCTGGGATTCTTCCGTAGAGTATGATCTGAGCAGTGGGTCCGGAGGTGTTGATTATCTGGGTGGCAGCTGGACAGCAGGTGGTCCGGAGTAAGCAGATGTCGGCTATCGGGCTCTACATACATGCTCCTTTCTGTATAAAGAAGTGTGCATATTGTGCATTTAATTCAGTCAGGAAGCCTGAAGATACTTCTGGAATGTGTACTGCAATCTCTACGGAATTTGTTAAAAGAACCCAGCAGAATAATCAGGAATTTCAAACATTCTACGCTGGTGGTGGAACCCCAACTCTGCTTCCACCTGAATTCTGGATGCGGATGATCGGTATGGTCAAGACTCCAACGCTTCGGGAAGTGACCATTGAAACCAATCCAGCTGTTCTTGATGCTATTGATTATTCTTCACTGCTGCTTGCAGGATTCAACAGGATCAGCGTAGGGGTGCAGAGTT
>JAGLQD010000536.1 GCA_023136985.1 Candidatus Sabulitectum sp.
TTCCTATATCAGACGATATTTTCAGCCCTGACAATGTCTATTCTCTTGCTCAAAGGAACGATACTCTCTGGATCTGCTCCAGCAGAGGTATCTACTCTCTGCTGGCAGACTCTCTGCATGATCCATTTCATCCCGACTCCTGGACTCACTGGCCGGAAACTCAGGGCTTACAGCTTAACCGGATAACAACGGGTCTGCACTCAGTGTATGCCTGCGGTGGATCAGGTGCTATGGAGCTTTCCGCCAGCAGTGATTCATTTAAGTTTATCATCGATTATTCTTCCCTGCCGGATAGCGCTATTGTTGATATAAGAGAAACATCAAAGGGGCTTTTGGCCGCTGGACACGGAATTGTTTTTATCAGAGACGGTGAAAACTGGATTGAGTACGGAGATGGTCTTCCCTTCCTCTACTGGCCTGTCACTATTTTTGAGATGGATGACCATGTGCACTGCAGTTTTACCTTTATAACCAATGTGGGCGACCTGACCAATACACAAACCGGTCTGGGATTCTTTACTTTGATGGAGGATGACTGGAACCATGTTCAGATTCCCGGCATGCAGTGCAAGAAGACACACCAGATGATATCATGCCCGGACGGAAGAGTCTATACTGGAACCTATTCCCGCGGTGTTCAGGCCTATTATCCAGGATATGGATGGCGAAGCTTCGTTGAACAGGATGGCATGCCCAATTCTTCACAGACCTTTTCTGTAGCCTCTGACCCCGAAGATGGCATCTGGGCTTCATCATACCACCATGGTTTATCCTGGATCCGCGACAACAACAGTTTTGACAGTCAGGGCGACACTGTTCTTACCTTCATAAAAGACTCGCTGATATGCCCCTGGGCCACACTGATCTATGAAGAACGTATCCCAAACAATCAGGCGGTTATGCTGATTAACCAGAGCGGTGGCATGTGGGCAGCCTTTCGTCAGTTTGACCCTGCAGGCAATCCGGACGAGCCCAGTGGTATTCTGGGCTTTAACGGAAACCCCCTGGGAACCATGAACTGGGCACCGAGACTTGGTAACGAAGGAATTGCCTCTATGAATGTCAGGGCAGTTTATCCTGCCTCACAGGACAGCTTGTGGATCGCCTTTGAAACAGGAGCCGGATGCCAGCTTCTTGTCCACTCCGGAGATCCTTCTGATTCTTCAGAGGACTCGTGGTATCCCGGTTTCGGCACTGCCTACACAACATCTCACGGTCTTCCGTCAAATGAGGTCTTCTGTTTTGTAAATGTTCCTGGAATAGGTTTTCTTGCGGGAACTGCAGAAGGGCTTGCCCGGTGGACAGGCAGTGATTTTTCTCCTTACATGAATATTACAGGACAGATAAAGACCATGTCTGTGGACTCAAGAGGAAGAATCTGGTGTCTGGCAGAATCAGGTATCTATCGGATCTCAGACGGGCAGGTCAGTTTTTTTAATGATATCAACAGTGATTTTGTTCCTTCGGCGCCTTATCAGTGGGAGTATTCCCTGACGGATGCAGTGAATGGAGGAGTGTATTTTTCATCGGAGCAGGGCCTCTGGCTTGTGACTCAGGACGGGAATGTTGCTCCTTCTGGAAGCGAAGTATCTTTTTATCCCCAGCCGTTTATTTCCGGGGAGGATCAGCTGAGAGTCTGTGGCCCGGATGACAGTGCTGCAATTTCGGTTGATTTTTTCAGACTTGATGGCTCCCATGCAGGAACTGTGGATGCCACGTCTGTTTCAAACTGGGCATGGGATGGCACTCTGGATGGGGGCATCGTTGCCAGTGGAGTGTATATGGTGCTAGTTACTATAAATGATACAGTTTACCAGACCAGAATATCGGTGGTGCGATGACTATTAAAGTAAGAAGAGTTTTAAAGGAAGACAGGTCGGCCTGGACATCTTTTGTGGAAAGATCAAACAACGGAACCGTTTTTCAAACACCAGCCTTTCTTGATTACCATCCAGAGGGCAGATTTGATAACCATCATCTTGTTATTGAAAGCAGTTCAGGGAAACCAATGGCATATGTTCCGGGAGCCATCTCTCACTGGGATGACGGTGCCTGGTTCAGAAGCTATCCGGGAGCTTCCTACGGTGGTCCGGTTCTTGACGACAGTCTGGGTCTTGACAAGG
>JAGLQD010000537.1 GCA_023136985.1 Candidatus Sabulitectum sp.
TCAGCGGAAGATCTGCCAGAGATCTCAGTGCTCTGCCAATAACATCCTCGCTGTTGTAAGTCGTAATGATTGCTGACCATTTCATGACACTAATATACAAAGAGGGAAGAGCCTTACGACCCTTCCCTCTGAAAGTTCAATCTGTAACTAGAGAGCCTTGTCCTTCAGAGCTTTTCCTGCCTTGAAGAATGGGACTTTCTTTGCAGCGTACATTCTCTTTTCTTTGGTTCCGGGAACTACACCCTCGCGAGCGGCCCTTTCCTTAACACCGAATGTACCAAAGCCGATAAGAGAAATTTTCTCTCCTTTTTCGATAACACTGCTGACGCCTTCTATGAAAGCCTCAACTGCAGCAGAAGCCTGTTTTTTATTCAGTTCTGCTTTCTCGGCAACATATCCGATAAGTTCTTTCTTGTTCAACCCTAAACCCCTTTCTGATTGATACACGACTCAAAAACACAATGATACGATTACATTAGAGCTGAGGAAGCTCTTTGTCAAGTGTCTATTGCAAAACATTAAAAACTGCTTGTGTGCTGTTCCACCTTGATATCAGGGAAAACCTTGATGTTTATACGGAAATAAAAGCCTGTATCGATATCAGAAACATGCCTGGTAAAGATCGCCTCCCAGCTATCTAGATCCCGCATTATAGAGTAGTCCTGGCTAATAAAGTCATCTCCAGTGATGTCATAATAGGCCCTGTAATTTAATGCCCAACGGGTGGTGAGATTAAGACTTACTGATAGCCGGAGCTTGTTCAGATCATCATCTTCACTGTACAATGAGGGTCTCCAGTTGTGAGAGAGGTTTAGCCTCCATGAAAGCGGCGTGATAATGAAACCTGAATCAGGCTGCATTGTTGGGTCATTTCCTGCAAGTTGAAGGCTGGTGGTAAAGGAAAGATCCTGTGCTTTTCCAGTGTAGGTACTGTATGAACTGTTAACTCGTGTGGAGATCCACTGAGCCGGGGTCAAATTCAGACTGATGCTCACAGGAGAGAATTGTTCTTCTTCCCGGTCAGGGCTGAAGCTTGAAGAGAGGGCCAACTCTGCCAGAGTTTTCTTAACTACAGTACCTCTTGAGAGTCGCTTGCCCTCAAGCACATTCAGAAGCGAGAAAGTAACAACTGTTCCCGATGAAGGCAGAGAGAAATCACTGAACCGGTAGTAAACTGAGTCAGCAGTATCTGTGTCAAGAAAGCCTCCATCGGTGGATAGGTATTGGTCCGGCGCCCAGCTGGTAGAGATGGAAGGGGAAATTGTGTGACGAAGGATCGAGTAGCCTGCAAAATTCGATGAGAACATTCCATAAATGTCTGTGGCCAGAGAAAGACCTATTGAATTGTGAAGCCAGCCGGGATATGTGTTTCCCTGCATATCTCTGTGGTAAATGGTTCCAGTGGTCTTCAGCCATGGTGAAACCGCCAGAATTCCACCCAGCCTGCTGGAGCCACTCAGGCTTGAAGAAACCTTCATTCCTGCATTGTAAAGGGAAGAGTCTTCCCATTCTGTTTTCTCTGTGAGATAGTGAGAGCTGAAATTCCAGTAGAGGCTGTGCCAGATCCGCTGGCTGGCTGGATCAGAGGGAGTAGTGAACACAGGCGCAGAAGGGTGGCTGAATCTGATGTCCGGGGCGCTGAGTTCTGAAAGCAGTTCATTGTCAACAGAGTCAGGGAGAGCATTCAGGTATTCGGTGTACTCCACATTGATCTGGGCGCTGCCTCTGCCGATGTTTCTTGAAAGAGACAACCAGGACCGCAGCTGACCTTCCATTCGATCCTGAGGGTTCTGCTGTGTATCTTCAAGGTATGATCTGTCGCTTACAAAATTACCGGTAAGGCGCACCATTGTTCCGTCAAAGAGCTCGTGGGTATGAGTTGATTCAACCAGCCATCTGTCGCGACTGTTCTCAAACTGGCGACGCCACTGTATCCTGCTTCGTCCGTTCATTATATAGCGGAGGTTGTGCCTCTCTGTCATTGTAACCTGAAATCTGGTCTTTTCCATAAGATCGGAACTGATCAGTAGATCAAAGTAGTCTGAGAAGCCGAAGTAGTATCCAATTTTTCTTATGTACCTTCCGTCACGGGAAGAAGAACCAAGGGTTGGAATAGTAAACCCGGAAGACCGGCCTCTTCTTATTGGAAAAACCACATACGGGAGCCAGAATACAGGGGTATCCTGTACATACAGCACAATTGGTTTGGCAACGGCCTTGTCATCGGGATAGACTTTCATCATCTCAGCCCAGAAGTAGTAATCGAAAGTGTCCTTTTCGCAGGATGTGAAGATAACATTGGTAAGGTTGAACTCATCCCTGCTGAGCATTGTGACAGTCTCGCTGTTGTATTGAGCTCTGTCGTAGAATGAAGTAGTAGAGAATGTTCTGGCAGTTGCAGTTGGTATGTGGTAGATGAGCGCTGTTCCAGTTGCGTTCTCTCCACCGTCTGCAATATCAACATTGCCTGTAGCTCTAACGGTCTCTTCAGTTGACAGGTACCTGATGGTGTCTGCGGCTATACTCAATCGTCTCTGTTGAATGGATGCACTGCCCACCAGGGTAAGATTCTCCTCATTTATTCTGAAAACAAGCGAGTCAGCACTGTATGCCATGGATTCCATGGGATCAACATTTGTTGTGTCCGGTTGAGAAAGCAGAATAAGCAGGCAGATGGTCAGCATAGCTTCGCTGCCATTGATGCTGCCCCGAAGGCTCCGGCAGTAGAAGAATTCTCAAGTACAGCAGTATTCCACTGGTGCTTGCATCGCCTGCTGTATTCCTGCTTTGCAGATGCTTCGAAGTATTGTATCGTGGCGGACAAACCACCACCAATGAAGAAACCCATGGGAGAAAAACTGTTTGCAAGATTGGCAAGTCCAATACCGATCCATCTTCCATACTCTCTGAACGCTTCAAGTGCTGAGGTTTCACCGTGAGATGCCATAAGCGCTATTTCCTTCGGCGATCTCGTCAGCCCTGTTAGTCTGCTGTAGTACCATTCGAGAGCCTTTCTGCCGGCGTATCTTTCCCAGCAACCATCAGATCCGCAGGGGCAGGGAATCCCCCCCTCTCTTACTGTGGTGTGTCCGAATTCACCTGAGTAGCCAGTTCCATAAATTATGTTACCCTGATGAATTATCGTTCCCCCAATTCCAGTTCCCAGAGTGATAAACAGCCAGAGACCTCGGGATGGGATCTTTCCTGAATGTATGGCACCCACTGCAAAAACATTACAGTCGTTGTCTATTGC
>JAGLQD010000538.1 GCA_023136985.1 Candidatus Sabulitectum sp.
GCTCCCCTGGGAGATCCCTATTGTCCGAATCTAAGAGGCCTTCTTGTTAAAGCAGTGCAGAAAGCAGGTGCTGTTGTTCATAATGGCGGGACAATGGTTGTAATGGAAGGACCGGCATTCAGTACCAGAGCCGAGAGTGAATTTTACAGAGCACAGGGGTGGGACATAATAGGCATGACCACCTTGCCTGAGGCCAAGCTGGCAAGAGAGGCCGGGATGTGTTACGGCACACTTGCCATGAGTACAGACTATGACTGCTGGCATCAGTCTGAAGAGGATGTGACTGTTGAAATGGTCATGGAAGTGGTGAAAGACAATGTGATAATGGCGGGGAAGGTGCTTAGTGAAGCTCTTCTTCTGCTGGGGGAAGAGTATCAAGCCACCTGCTCATGCAATTCTCCCATGGGTGTCATGAGCTCTCCCGATGCGTCTCCAGCTGTGGCTCTGTCGCGGCTGGAAGTGATCCTGCGGCGATAATGAAAAATCTGCAGGATATTGGCGAACACGGTTTCATCAGAGCCATAAGAGATAGATTCCCCATGGCCGCAGCAGGTGATGATGCTGCGGTTCTCGCCTCACTGAAAACTCCTGTAGTTACCACAGATTCTTTTTTTGAGGGAACACACTTCCTTCGCTGGTGGACCTCTCCCGATCTTCTGGCTATAAGATTGCTGGAAGCTGCACTATCGGATATTGCTGCTATGGGAGCAGAACCCAGGAGCGTTCTCTCGGCAGTAATGCTTCCCTCGGACATGGATGTTGACTGGCTGATGGAGTTTTACAAAGGCCTCACATCCAGAAGTGACTGTTCTGTAGTGGGCGGAGAGACCATTGAGGGATCAGAGTTCGGAATAACATTGACTGTCATAGGTGAGTGCGGCAGCAAGAAACCACTGCTGCGAAGCACTGTAAATCCTGGGGATTCAATATGGGTAACTGGGCCCCTTGGCAGGTCGCTGGATTCGCCTGCGCTTCTGAAAAACGGGAGGGATGAGGAGCTTACTGCAATGGAGAAAGAACAGGTTGAGCTTTTTCTTGCCCCGAAAGCCAGGTTTGACGCTCTGCCTGCTATGAGAAGCTGCGGGGTGAAAGCAGCCATTGATATCTCCGACGGTCTTTTTTCTGAATGTGAACATCTGGCAAGGGAAAGCGGTGTTGAAATTACCGTAGAGCTTGAGCGGGTTCCCCTTGTTTCCTATGCAGGAAGCTACCCTGTCGCGGCATGCAGTGCCGGCGAGGATTTCGAACTGCTCTTTGCTCTGTCTGCGGGAGCACTACCGCCAGGCGATGGCTTTTATCGAATAGGAACTGCCGGAACAGGGCAGGGTTTTGTGCTGACCCATGACGGCAGACGGATAAAAACAAACTCCAGAGGGTATGATCACTTTTCTGCCATGACGCAGCATGTTAAGGGTAAGAGCGGCGGCAGATAATACTGCCGGTGGGGGCTCCGATGTCTTCTCCTATTACCGGGCATTTAACCTGCAGCAGGCAGAACACTTTGCTGACTGCGTCACTGAGTGATTCGTAGTTGCCCTGACCTTTGGCTATTATTACAGGGGCATTTTTAAAAGCATCTCTGAATTCCGTGGAACACAGTTCAAGCAGTGTGCCGGGTACATCGCTTCCGTTGGACAGGATTGTTGCGACCTCATGGAGCCCGGCTTCAATTGCGTCCTGTTCGGTGGCGTCATTGAGAACCGGTGAACCCTTTACCGCGTAGATCACAGGGATGTTGATCCTTTCAATAAGAGCTCTGTCAAACACTGTTTCACCGGTGTTGTCTGCCAGATAAAGCAGGTGGTCTGATGTTTCCAGCAGTTTTCTCAGATCTTCAGTGTGATCTATGGCGAATGGTTGCTTCAAAACTCTTCTGATTGTTTGATCAAGATCACCGAAGTCTTCCATGACACCCAGATCCATGATGTTGCCTGCAATAGCCAGTCTGATCGCAGTGTCCATGGGGTCTTGTGAATCATCGATCAGTTTCCGAAGCTCCGGTAACAGAGCCAGCGCCTGTTCTGTACTCTTCCGTTTGGCCTCTCTGTACGGATCAGGGCAGGATATCTCTTCCCGCACTGCGTGGTGTACAAGCCTTGCTATTGCAGGTGGGATTGCAGAGGCATCCAGCTTGTTAAGAATTTTCATAACTCGTCTTATAACTGATAGCTGTTGAGCCTCTGTTCCCTCAGCCCTTCTTGCAGCGCTGAGAGCCTGTTTGAGGAAGCAGGGGTAGCATTCAAGATATGTTTTCATTCTTTTCTTTCTTTTCTTTATTTATTTATTGTGCTTCGATCCTCATAGAGCCTTGAAGCCGGCAATCGGGATTCTTGTAAAGCAGATTCAGTTCGTACCCGTCTGTAGGACCCAGATTCCACAGGGGAATAACATCTGTGGGATTGTGTGCAAATCCCAGGAGAGAGTCGGTTTTAAAAAGAAGGGGATCAATTCTGATAACCGGGTTCTCCAGCACATTCCAGGCATGGAAGATGCAGCCTGTTCTGTCCAGTATCACGCCTCCCTCCACCTGAAGGGTCAACCCCTGT
>JAGLQD010000539.1 GCA_023136985.1 Candidatus Sabulitectum sp.
GAATAATGGCTTTTGACGGATATCTTCTTTCCGAAGTACTGTCTGGAATTGGCAACACAAATGCCCAGAATGAATTCTATCTTACAGATGCGGTTGCTGTTGTGAGAAAAATGGGAAGAGACGCTCTTCCTGTGTTTACACCGCTGTGGCAGGAGGTGGCCGGAGTGAACAACCCGGTGCAGCTGGCAGGATGTACTGCTTCAATGAAGAGGCGGGTTGTTGAATCTCACCTGATGTGCGGAGTAATTATTACAGACCCCGATACTGTGTGGATCGAAGATTCAGTAATAATCGGGAAAGGCGCGGTGATTGGGCGCAACTGCCGACTTTCAGGAGAATCAGTAATAGGAGCCGGAGCAGTTATCTGTGATGGTTCAATAATTGATGGCGTTGTTATTGATCCCGGCGAAACTGTTGAAGAATACTCAGTTCTTGGAGTAGATTGATGACGGACAGATTATGGGCACCGTGGAGATATGATTATGTAACATCTCCGGAAAACCGAAAGAAAGAGTGTGTTTTCTGCGGGATCGGAGAAAGTGATTCTTCCATGGACCGTGAGAATCTGGTACTGCATCGTGGAGAACATGCTTTCGTGATTTTAAACAGGTATCCATACATAAACGGTCATTTGATGATTGTTCCGTTTCGTCATGCAGGAGACATCTCTTCTCTTTCAAGAGATGAACGAAATGAAGTGATGGATCTTGTTGTTCAGGCTGAAGAAGCTCTGAAGAAAGCCATGAAGTGTCAGGGGATGAATGGCGGGTGGAACATCGGTTCCGCAGGCGGAGCAGGAATACCGGGTCATCTTCATCTGCACATGCTTCCACGGTGGAACGGGGATACCAACTTCATGTCTACTGTGGGTGCTATAAGAGTTGTTTCCCAGTCTCTTGAAAGGGCATATGAACAGCTTACAGTACACTTTGGAGGAAGATAATTGAGCAGGGCTTCAACCAGGCGCAGGAAGAAGAGCAGAAGAACGCTTCCAATCGTTTTGATCTCTCTTGCTGCTGGCTGTCTGATCACCCTTGCTGTGGTCTATTCTCCCTCCTGGTTCCAGACTGATAATATTCCTGCGTCTGTGGTTTCGGTATTTCAGTTCAACGATTCCACTCCTCCACCTGACACAATTCGTATCGAGGTCTGGAACGGTGCAGGGGTATCAGATCTTGCTGGAAGGGCACAGAGTTTTCTTGAGACAAGAGGCGGAGATGTTACCTTTTACGCTCCGGGTCCACCCTTGAATGCTGAAGAGATGAACTACAGTGTAACTGTTATTCTTTCTCACCACACATCTTTTTCCGCAGCCAGGGAAGTTGCGGATGTGATGGACATTGGAGATTCGTCTATTGTGATGATACTTCCCCTGCCGGGGCAGACAGCACCGGTGGATGTAACAATTATTCTTGGACGGGATCGTGATGATCCCTCATTCTTTATTCCATACAGAGATTAATACAACGCCTGGAAACAGGCCTGAGAGCGGAGGATTTTTTGAGCATTGAGAATAAGAGCCCTGATGTGGATGTTCTTCAACTGATCGTTGATGCTGTTCATCAGCGTCACGGGTATGATGTTCTTGCGTTGGACATGAGTGAGTTTCCTCTCACCATGGATAATTTTCTGCTGGCTTCTGCTGACAACAGAGTGCAGAGCAGAGCAATAGCAGATCATGTTGAGAGAACTGCAAGAGGCCTTGGGTGGAAACTTCATCACAAGGAAGGTTACGATGATGGAAGCTGGATACTACTCGATTTTATTGATCTGGTAGTTCATGTCTTCCTTCCTGATGTGAGGAAGTATTACAATATAGAGTCATTGTGGAGTGATGCACCCATGAAGAAATTTGAAGACAGATCTGCAGAGGAAACAGACGAGGAGTTTACTTTTGAAATCGCCCCTTCAGACCAGGGCTGAACTGGCTGCCGCCATGCAGGCGGCACTTGGGGAGAAGTTTCAGAGAGATATTCCCCAGGTTGATGTTCTTCCTTCCAGGAATCTTTCTTTTGGCGATCTGGCCTGCAGCTCCGCCATGCCACTGGCTGGTATTCTGAAAAGGAACCCCAGGGAAATAGCCGCAGTGATGGCAGAAGCCATAAACAGCAACTTTTCCCAGGTTGAGAAAGTTTCAGTTGACGGGCCTGGTTTTCTGAACATTACTCTTTCAGGCGAGTATCTGGCAGAGTTTACAGCAGCCGCTGCAAGTGGAGGAATCAGTCAGTTCATACCCGCAGACGGTAAAGGAAGAACTGCTATTGTAGAGTTTGTAAGTTCAAACCCTACCGGCCCTCTTACTGTGGGTCATTGTCGTCAGGCAGTGCTGGGTGACGCAGTTTCCAGACTTCTGGAAGCTGTTGGGTGGACTGTTCAGAGGGAGTACTACTTCAACGACGCAGGCAGGCAGATGGAAAAGCTTGCGGAATCGCTTGCAGCAAGATACCTGAATATTCTTGGCGGTTCAATGGAGATCCCCGATGGAGGCTATC
>JAGLQD010000054.1 GCA_023136985.1 Candidatus Sabulitectum sp.
GCTGCCCTTGCGCTTGCAGAGGAGACTGGAAAACCTGTCTTTATCGACCTCTATGCTGACTGGTGCCGCCCCTGTGTTATGCTTTCGGAAGATTACTTTTCAAGGGATGACTACAAGGAAGTTTTGTCACAGTGCATTCTTCTGAAGATCGATGTTGACAATAATCCTCAGCTTGCTCAGCGATATCGTGCCCAGAGTATCCCAACTCTGATACTTGCTGATGCCAGTGGAAATGAGATCGATCGCATTACAGGAGTAATGGGTTCACCTGAGGAATTTCTTCCCATGATCACCAGTTTCATTTCTCAGGGTCTGTAACAATACGGTAGAGCAACAAAAGGGGGCGAAAGCCCCCTTTTGTTTTACCTGTAGCCAATGGCGGACAGGTGATCCGTAAGTTTATCATATTCTGATTCAACGATGCCCAGAAGTATTTCGCCGTTGGCCAGATCTCCTTTGGAGAGCATTTGTTCCAGTCTTCCGCAGGCGTCTGCAAAGTCATCCGCTCCGATATTCAGAGCAGATCCCTTCAGGGTGTGGGCAAGGATCTTTATCTTTGCTGTTATACCTTCATGAACGACAATTGACAGTTCTCGCAGATTCTTTTCCGCAGTAGCAATGAAGAGACTGATCAATTCTCTAATTGTTTCAATATCATCTCCAAAGTCATCTTCAAGCTTGTTTTGTCTGAATGTGCTGTCACACAGCAGTGGTTCAATCTGTATTTCTTCCTTTTCCGACAATGCGGAGGCCCACTTTTCAACCATATCTGATAGCATCGCTGGAGTTACCGGTTTAGATATGTAGTCATCCATACCGGACTCAATACATTTTTCTTTGTCTCCTTTTAAAGCATTGGCCGTCATTGCTATAATGGTAACCTTGCTGTTCAGTACATTTCCCCTGCCGGATCGAATAACTCTTGATGCGGCATAACCATCCATAACTGGCATCTGACAATCCATAAATACCATGTCGTAAGCGATTTTTGAAAGAGACTCAACAGCCTCTGCACCGTTCTCGGCAACATCAGCTTTGTAACCAAGTTTCTCCAGAATTTTTACGGCAACCAGTTGATTCACAGGGTTATCCTCTGCAATCAGAATCTTTAGCCCGGTTTTCCTGGATTCCTTCAGTGTATGTCTGGTTACCAGAGGATGCATTTTAGCTTTGTGGCCATAAACAGTGGTCAGGCAATCGAATAGTTGAGATTGCTTAACGGGTTTTGTCAAGTATGCAGAGAAACCCAGATCATGAACCCTTGAGGCGTCTCCTCTGGCTCCAATTGATGACATGACCACCAGTTTTGGTTTGTCGATGGCTGAATCTGCGAGAATTCTTCTTCCAAGTTCTTCCCCGTCCATTTCCGGCATCTGCATATCGAGAATTGCTATTTTGAAAGAATCACCTTCCAGGGAGGCTTTCCGGAGAATCTTCAGTGCTTCTTTTCCCGAAGGAACCACGGAGTATCTGCATTTCCAGGATTCAAGAAGCAGAGCAATAAGTCTTCTATTGGTGGAGTTGTCGTCAACGGCCAGGATACGGATGTTTTCAATAGATCTGGTTTCAGCTTGCGAAGTCTGCAACTTGTGCTTTTCCAGCGTCAGAGTGAACCAGAACTCAGAGCCTGATCCTTCTCGGGAGAGAACTCCTATCTTACCCCCCATCAGTGCAACCAGTTTTTTACAGATGGAGAGTCCAAGTCCGGTTCCCCCGTATTTTCTGGTAGTTGAAGTGTCTGCCTGGGTGAAGGCTTCAAAAATACTTCGGGCCTTGTTCTGAGCTATGCCAATTCCTGTATCCCGCACGGAGAATCGGAGTTGCACGTGGGTGTCGGTCTCGTTTTCAGCCAAAACGGAAACGCTGATCTCGCCCTGGCTTGTAAACTTTAGAGCATTTCCAGTAAGATTAAGCAGGATCTGTCTAATTCTGCCAGGGTCACCCTTAACAGGGGCAGGGATGTCAGGTGCGATCATAGAAATGAATTCAAGACCTTTGTGCTGGGCCCTGACCGCCATCATATCTCCTATTTCCTCAAGAAGCAGTCTGAGATCAAAACTTGTGATCTCTATTTCAAGTTTTCCTGCTTCGATCTTGCTGAAATCAAGAATGTCATTGATCAGAGTAAGCAGAGCATCTCCGCTTACCTTCACAGTTTCAGCAAATTCTCTCTGTTCCGGAGATAGATCGGTTCCCATGAGTAGACCTGTCATTCCGATCACGCCATTAAGCGGTGTACGGATCTCATGACTCATATTGGCTAGAAATTCACTTTTAGCCTTGCTTGCCTCTCTGGCCAGTTCACTTGATTTTTCAGCGATCTTAAGGGCTTCTGACAGCTGCTCATTTGATTTTGCAATGATCCTGTCAGATTGAATTCTTTCCTCTTCCATGTAGATGTTGCGAACAGAGTAGGCCACATCGTCAGCTACTTCCTGAAAGAGATTTTTCTCATCTGCAGAGATACTCAGTTCGATTGGCAGCTCAGCCGATACTACGCCATAGATAATTCCATCAACCACCAGAGCGGTGGTAAATGGCCGACTTTCAGGTTCCAGCCCTAAAAGAGGGCAGTCACCGCACTGGTTTTTCACATTCTCAATGGTAACAATGCCTGGTATTTCAACTGCAAGTGAGGCACAAAAACAGCTCTTTCCCGATTCAAACATTGTTGTAAGCTCAGCCATATTAGCTTCGGGAACACCTGCGGAAACAAGCTTCTTAACAACATTTGAGCTTTGCCTGTAAACAGCTATCCAGGCTGATGAATACCCTCCTGTTGAAATGAGAGCATCGCAGACACTCTGGATCATCACATCCAGAGATCTTTTTTTCGTGATTATATGGTTTACCTGTCTGATAGCCTTAAGTGTTCGAGTAAGATGCTCAGCTTCACGTCTTTCCTCTACTAGCTCTGAAATGTCCGCAAAGGAACCAAAGATACCACAGATATTCCCATTCTCATCCATGTCCGGTGTTGCTCCGGCTATTGCCTGAAAAACGCTTCCGTTTCTTCTTATGAATTCAACTTCAAATGAGGCATACTCTGACTTCATGGCCTGTTTCATCTTTTCACCGAAAGCTTCCCTCAGATCAGGTGAAACATGTTCGATAACTTTCTTTCCGATAATCTCGCCAACAGAAGAATAGCCAAGCATCTCTATCATGTATCTGTTAGCAAAAGTAATTTCCCCATCATTCCCTATGTGCCCAATGCCCCTCTGGATGGAGTTAAGAATACGGTTGAAGCGTTTTTCACTGGCTTCCAGAGTCATCCTGGCTTCAACCATTATGGAAATATCTCTGACATAACCCTCCAGGCCGGTGACTATATCATCCTTATCTAAAAGTCTTCTTGCGTTGGTCTCAGCATAAAACAGGCTGCCATCTTTTCTCTTAAGCTGCCCAGTGCACTGATGAATAGTGCCGTCATCGGTTAAACCCTCAAGGAAAGCTCTTCTCATTTCAGGATCCGGAAAGAAGTCCCGGGTGAGTCTCAAACCCAGCATCTCATCCACAGAGTTGTACCCGAACATCTCTACTGCTCTATTGTTAACGGCAGTAATTGTGCCCTTGATGTCAACTTTGTAGTAAGCTTCAGTCATGCTGTTGAATACCCGGAGTAGATCAGTTTCTTTCATGGCTCACCTTCCCGAATTGGTTTTATGAACAGAGAAGATGCTAACAACCCGGGTGAATGTAAACAGTTATGGCAGCCAGCACGCCACCGAAATACAAGGTAAGAGTGAGTGTGGAGATTTACTGGCTGGAGGCACCACTCCAGCCGATATCCGCCAGGTGTTCTACAAGCCTGTCAAACTCTATTTCGATAACCTTTAACAGAATATTACCATTGCCAAGATCTCCCTTCAGGGAAAGCTGCTCAAGCCTCTCACAGGCAATTGCCAGGTTGTTTGCTCCTATATTAAGCGAAGAACCCTTAAGGATATGCGTGGAAATCTTAACACTAATGTCGTTATCATTCCTGATTGCTGCTGCTAATTCATTCAAGTGTTTCCCTGCGGAAGAAAGATAGATGGTGACAAATTCGCGAATAGTGACCATGTCGTTCCCCAGATCCCCTTTCAGCTTTCCGGGATCGAAGAAGGTTACGGCATTTTCCTGGGCCATATGGTTGACATTCTGAATTATTGATCTCCATGAGGAGAGTACTTTAGATACAGATGCGGGAGTGACAGGTTTCGGCAGGTAATCGTTCATTCCTGCTTGAAGACACTTTTCCCGGTCTCCTTCCAGAACATTTGCCGTCATGGCAATAACTACCACTGCCTGGTTAAGAGAACAGCCTTCTTTCGATCTTATGATTCTGGTGGCTTCGTATCCATCCATAATCGGCATCTGGCAATCCATTAAAACTATATCGTAGGCCTGCTTTCTAAGCATTTCAAGTGCCTCTTTGCCGTTCATTGCCACATCCGCTTCGTATCCAAGCTTCTCTATAATTCGAATTGCAACCAGCTGATTTATTGAGTTATCCTCTGCGATGAGTATTTTCAGATCGGGCTTAAGGGATTCCCGGGAATCATTGGGGTTCAAAGAAGAAGCTTCCTTAACCTCTTTAACTGTGTTGCAGAGATTTACCAGGCATTCAAACAAACGAGACTGCTTCACAGGTTTGGTAAGATAAGCCGAAAAGCCTAGTTTCTGCAGTCTTGCTTCATCTCCCCGTGCCCCAATGGAAGACATCATAACCATTCTGGGTGTTTCGATTTTCCGGTCTTGAATAATTCTCTGTCCCAGTTCTTCTCCGTCCATATCGGGCATCTGCATATCCAGCACTGCGATATTGTAGGGGTCCCCGCTGCTGGTGGCTGCCTGGAGTAATTCCAGAGCTTCGCTGCCTCCCGGGGTAACGGTACACCTGCAGTTCCAGGACTCCAGCAGTAAAGAGAGAAGTCTTCTGTTGGTAGAATTGTCATCAACTGCAAGAATCCTGGCGTTTTCAAGGGAAGTCGCTTTTGTTTTTGATGAAGGATTGTACGGTTTCTCAAGCATAAGAGTAAACCAGAATTCTGAACCGGCGCCTTCTTTGGTCAGCACACCGATCTTACCACCCATAACTTCTGCCAGTTTTTTGCAGATAGAGAGTCCAAGGCCGGTGCCTCCATATTTTCTTGTGGTGGAAGTATCAGCTTGCGTAAATGCATCAAATATGGTTTCAACTTTTTCTGCTGGTATTCCAATTCCCGTATCTCTCACCGAGAACCTGAGTGTGGTGCTGTTCGCCGACTCCTGCTCTACCATGACGGAAACACTAATCTCGCCCTTTGCTGTGAATTTCAGGGCGTTGCCTGTAAGGTTAAGAAGAATCTGCCTGATTCTTCCAGGGTCTCCGGTGACAATTGCAGGAATCTCCGGGCTGATCAGAGAGATGAATTCAAGGCCCTTGTTCTGTGCTCTGACTGCCATGAGATCACCGATATCCTCCATAAGAGAGAGGAGATCAAAATCGGTATTCTCTATTTCCAGTTTACCTGCCTCAATTTTGCTTAAGTCCAGGATGTCATTTATCAAAGCAAGCAGAGCATTCCCGCTTGTGTCGATGGTTTCTGCGTACTCCCTCTGCTCCGGCGTGAGTTCTGTCTCTATGAGAAGACCTGTCATGCCGATAACACCATTAAGAGGAGTTCTTATCTCATGGCTCATGTTCGCAAGAAAATCACTTTTTGCACTGTTGGCCTGGTCTGCTTCCCTGGCAAGCTGCTTTGATTCTGCAACAGCTTCTTCAAGTCTTTCCTTGTAATCGGTTAAATCAGCCACCTGCTTCTGAATAATGGACTTCTGCCGGTACAGGCTTGTAAATACTTCTACTTTGCTTACGAGTATCTCCGGTTGAACCGGCTTAAAAAGAAAATCAACTGCTCCAGCTTCATAACCACGAAAAATGTTCTTTTCCTTTTTGCTGATAGCTGTTACAAAAATAATTGGTATTGCTCTTGTTCGCTCGCTACCACGCATTAGTTCTGCAGTCTCATAACCGTCCATATCAGGCATTTGAACATCCATGAGAACAAGAGCAAAATCATTGGAAAGAAGGTGCCCTAAAGCTTCATTCCCCGAATTTGCCTTGAATATATTCAAAGGCATTTCCTCCAGTATGCTCTCGAGAGCAAGAAGATTCTCCGGTCTGTCATCCACAAGAAGAACATTAACCTTGCTCTTACTATCCATTGCTGTCTTCTCGGGAGAACGATTCGGGATAAAGTTTTCTTGCACAATCAGTACAAAGGCTATGGCTGAATTCCACATCGCACCGACTTCGGACATAATCGTCAAGCGAGCTCCAGCTGCCATCATCCTCTCTGACTTTCTTGCAGTTGGAACAGATGGGAAGCATCCCCTCCAGAATATGAATCTCATCCAGCTGTTTCTTCAGCTCTCTGTTCTGTTTCTCTATATAGGCCTTCTGACTGAGGATAAGGAATCTCTGTCTGTACAAATCGCAGAATACATTCACTTTGCTAATAAGAATATCAGGATTGACTGGTTTGAAAAGATAATCTACCGCACCGCTCTTGTAGCCCTTGAACACATACTTCTGTTCCTTGCTTATAGCAGTAATAAAGATTATCGGAATACTCTTTGTCCGGGAGTTGAGGCGCATGAGTTCGGCTACCTCAAATCCGTCCATTTCCGGCATCTGCACATCCAGTAGAACCAGAGCAACATCCTGCATGAGCATGATGGAAAGCGCTTGATCTCCTGATTCCGCCTTAAGCACGATCAGACCGGGAGTATCAAGAAGATTTTCCAGTGCAAGCAGATTCTCGGGCCTGTCATCAACAATAAGAATCCTTACAATTTCGCTGTTCACAAGGAATATCCTTTCCTGCAGAGATCATTTAGTCTGGCAGATACTTCTTCAAGAGGAACAATCTCATCCGGAAACCGACAGGCTTTAATGGCTGCTTCCGGCATAATTCTGGAGTAAGCAGTTGCAGGGTCCTGTACTATGGCATATCCATCATTGTCCATGACCTGTCTTAGACCAGTGGAACCATCTGAACTGGCACCTGTGAGTATAACTGCTATCAGTTCTTTTCCGTATGCACTCACAGCAGTTTCAAACAGAACATCTATGGACGGTCTGGCATGATTCACTCTGGGGTCTACAGAAAGTGATAGTGTTCTGTTTTCCTCAATAAGAAGATGATAGTTAGCAGGACAGATGTATATTACTCCGCCCTCAATAGTGTCTTTTTCTTCTGCGGTTTTCACACACAGATCTGTCTTATAATTCAACAGTTCAGCGAGCAGATCTTCTGAATCTGACTTCTCGTGCTGTACCACAACAACAGGAATCGGAAAATCTGCAGAAAGACCATGGAAAATCACCGTAAGCGCATTTAAGCCCCCGGCAGAGACTCCGATAACAACACAGCTGAAATGTCTATCTTTCATATCTTCTTCCTGAATATTTTCTGCTTTGTTGAAAACTTCTCAAATTCATCAGTTATACTGGAGAAATGAATTGTCTCCTTGGAGCCGATTGCAAGAAAACCTCCATGAGAAAGGCTGTTGGAGAAAAGCTTGAATACTCTGTTTTGAAGAGGTCTGTCGAAATAGATAAGAACATTCCTGCACATGACCAGATCAACCTGGCTGAAAACTTCATCGCTTACAAGATTATGATCTGCAAACAGTATGTTCTTTCTTAAAACACTCTTCATCACTGCAAAATCATATCTTGCTGTGTACCAGTCAGCAAAAGAGCCTCTTCCACCAGACTTCTGGTAGTTTCGTGTAGATTCCTTCAGATTACCTATTGGAAGAATTCCCTCTTTTGCTTTCTCCAGAACAACCTGGTTAAAATCAGTGGCAAAGATCTGGCATTTGTTGTAGATCCCAGCCTCCTTTAGAAGAATTGCCATTGAATAAACTTCTTCGCCTGTTGAACAACCGGCATGCCAGATCCTTATTGAAGCCAATTCAGCAAGGACCGGAATAACTTCGTCCCTTATGGACCTGAAGAATCCAGGATCGCGAAACATCTCAGTAACGTTTATGGAAAGGTTGAGCAGAAGGTTATGGAAATACTCTTTCTCGTAAATTATTCTGTGAATCATTGAGGAAATGCTATCTGCATCTGACTCACTAAGCGATTTTTTAATGCGTCTTTTTAAAGAAGCTCTGCTGTAACCGGAAAAGTCATAGCCGTACTTCTCTTTCACCGCCCTGATCAGAAGATTGATCTCCAGATTCTCGTTATCCCTTTCCTCATTGCCCGAGATCATCTGTAAAGCCAGACACGCAGCGCTGAAAGCAGCTTACCGATATCTACAGGCTTTGCAAGATAATCGCTGGCACCTGCTTCTATGCACTTTGCTCTGTCACCCTTCATGGCCTTTGCCGTGAGAGCGATCATTGGAAGTTCTTTGAAC
>JAGLQD010000540.1 GCA_023136985.1 Candidatus Sabulitectum sp.
GAACAAATCTTCCTGTTCTTCTGGTATCCTCAGCCATGACAGCATCAGCTGTGCTCAGTGCTTCCAGAGCACGGGGAGACATGTCATCAAGGTTGCCAATGGGAGTGGCAACAAGAACCAGCTTACCAGTACACTCTCTGTTCACCGGCTCTCCAGACTTGAACGCAGATCCCTGATCTTTTCCAGCCTTGCGTGGGTGGCTCCTTCATCGATCTCAAGGGTAACATTCATTGTCATTCCCTCGGTAACACCCTGTGGCAGGTAAGACTCAGGCAGATGCCACTGAAATCCTCCCGGGGCAAGAATAACAGCAATACCCTCTTCGATCCTGTCAAGATCCACTGAAAAATTACTCTCCCGGTTCCTGGCCATGCCAGACACCTCCTCCTAGAATAGATTGAGCGATGTTCTTCATATGATCACCAGCCCTTTCGCAATAGTCAATAAAGTCCAGAATAGCCAGTCCCCTCATGTTTGCTATGCCATAGGTTGCCAGGGATTTACTGTAGTTGTTTCTGGCTTCTTCTTCGATCTGATTCATTCTACCTTCAAGAACAAGAACCTTCTGAGCCGCTTTCAGATCGTGTGTTTCCAATGCTAACGCGACCTGCTCTGTCATATTTTTCAAAACCTGGAATGCCTTCTCTGCTGCAACAGTAAGCGGACCTTCAGAATCAAGAATATTGCCTTCAACCCTGTTCCTTGCCTCAACCATATTCACAGCATGATCGGAGACCCTCTCAATATCGTTGATGGTATGAAGAACAACCGGGAGCCTCAGCGTCTGTTCGTAGGAAAGATTCTCCTTGAAAAGCAGTGATGCATAAACGGTGAGGTCTCTCTGCATATCGTCAACTCTGTCCTCCATTGCCATGATCCTCTTAGCCGTATGCTTTCCAGTAAGAAAATGTTCTGCAGCCCGACATACGCCCTTTCCGGAAATCCTTGCCATCTTGGTCATTTCCCTGTCAAGATTGTCCAGAGCAAGAACAGGAGAAGCAAGCAGGTTGGAATCAAGAATGACATCATCGTCTGTGATGTCGTCATCTCCAGAGGGAATAATGATCTTACAGAGTTTCGCCAGCGCAGGAACAAGCGGGATAAACAGAAGAACATTCACGATATTGAACATTGTATGTGCGTTTGCCACCTGCCTCATGGCGTCTGAAGAGGTGCGCCTGACCAGTTTCATAAAGAAGCCGTCAGAGTCCAGTGCCAGCAATGCAAAATAGAAAGCGCCTATAACATTGATAAGCGTATGTGCCATTGCAGCCTGCCTCGCCGCACGGTTGCTTCCGATCGCTGCCAGCTGGGCCGTAATGGTTGTTCCGATGTTGTCTCCAAGTACCAGAAAGATCGCCCCCTGAAGCCCGATGAGGCCGGAACCCGCAAGGGTCATGGTCAAACCCACTGTGGCACTGGAGCTCTGCACGAAAACAGTAACCAGCGTTCCGGCAATTATTGCAAGAATCGGATTTGTACTGAAAGTGGTAAAGAACTCTCTCACAGGAGCACTGCCGCGAAGAGGTTTCATAATTCCGCTCATGGTTGTCATGCCCAGGAAAAGAAGCCCCAGACCCATGATAACCTTTCCCCACATCTGCCTCTTTCTGTTCTTGGAAAATGCAGACAGGGCAAAACCAAGTGCGATCATGGGGAAGGCATACTTCGTAATTTTGAATGCTATGAGCTGCCCGGTGATGGTAGTTCCTATGTTCGCGCCTAGAACAACCCCTACGGCCTGCTGCAGGGTCATGAGGGCACTGTTCACGAAACCCACGGTGATCACGGTGGTAGCACTGGAACTCTGCACAAGAGCGGTAACCAGAGCACCTGCGGTTATTGCCATGAATCTGTTGGCAGTAAGCGCTCTGAGGATGGATTTCATTTTGTTTCCAGCCACCTGCTGCAGATTTGAAGACATCATCTGCATACCAAGCAGAAACACCGCAAGACCGCCGATTATCTGAAATACAATGGCCCTAACATCCAGAGATACGAAATCGAATGAGGCAGATGCCGGCATTCCGCTGTGGTCTGTAACCGTTGCGGAAACAGTTATCTCACCCATTTTACCCAGCTCTGCGTTAATCCGGGCAATACCGTTTTCGTCGGTCTGAACAACAAGACCTTGAGCAGACTCTTCTTCGATTGTATAAAAACCTTCCGCAGGCGCCAGTTCAGCATCGCCACCGCTCACAGAGAAATGAACCTGATAATCACAGACAGGAACCCCGGAGTCGGCGGAAGTAACAACAACAGACAGTGGTGTATCCAACTCCTCTCCCGAATTTCCGTAGTCGATGTACTCAAGAACCTGAACATTCAACTCGCTCTGAGCCATCGAAATAGAAGATATCAAAACAAGCGCTAAAAGCAAAAATTTCAACAGCACACTCCCCCGTCCGGTACAATAAACGCCGTATGTTACATGGAAATTCTGTTGGCAGGAATATAGCAAAAAACTGCAAGACAGGGAACATTGTTTGATACAGAGGAATCATGTTATTTTACGCTCATGAAATCAATAAAAATACTTCTTGAAGCCATGCGAGTTAAAGCCTGGACAAAAAACTTCTTTGTTTTTGCAGCACTTCTTTTCGGACGAGTGTGGTCGATCAAAGCTTTGGAGGAAACCGCACTGGCTGCACTGGGTTTCGGCCTGATAGCCTCGACGATCTATCTGGTGAATGATTCAGTTGACAGAAAGAAAGACAGGCTGCACCCGGAGAAACGCAACAGACCCATAGCCTCTGGAAGATTGTCTGTCGGGCATGCCATAACAACAGCAGTGGTTCTGGCCACAGGAACACTTGTTACATCATGGATACTTGCTCCATGGCTTGCACTTGTCTATTCCGTCTACCTGGTGAAGCAACTGGGATATTCATTCGGCCTGAAGAATGTTGTAATTCTGGATTGCATACTTATCGCTCTTGGTTTTGTTCTCAGGGCACTGGCAGGCGTTGCAGTTCTGTATGACGCAGGCGAATTAATCACCCTCTCTCCGTGGCTGGTGATATGTACCTTCTTTCTTGCTTCTCTTCTGGCTTTCGCTAAACGAAGACACGAGCTTGTTTCCATGGGCAGTACCGCGATGGAGCACAGGCAGAATTTAAAGGAATACACCATTCCCCTTCTTGACCAGGTTATCGGTATAAGCGCCTCAGCCAGTATTCTCGGATACTCCATTTACACTGTAAGCGACAGAACTGCTGAATTTGTCTCTCCGTATCTGTGGGTCACCATCCCCTTTGTTGCATACGGGGTGTTCAGGTATCTTTTCATAGTGTACAGCATGGGGCTGGGAGGAAGTCCCGATAAAGTTCTCCTGCGGGATACGCCACTGAAAGTAAACATTCTTCTCTGGGTAGGAACAGTAGTAGCAATACTCGCTACAAATCCCGCTGGATAATGAACAAAATTTCCATTGATGCACCTGCAAAAATAAATCTTGGACTGGAGATCACCGGTCTGCGAACTGACGGGTTTCATTCACTGCAAAGTATTTTTGCCACAGTTACCCTTGCAGACAATATTGAAATATCCTTAAACAGGAATGCATCAGGTCTTTATCTTGAGTGCTCGGGAATTCCTTCTCCGGCCGGGGAAGCAAATCTTGTATGGAAAACTGCAAAGCTCTTTATGGAAGAAACATCGGAATCAGGAGGATTGACAATATCCCTCCACAAGAGGATTCCTTCTCCAGGGGGCCTGGGCGGTGGCAGCAGCGATGCTGCTTCAGTTCTTCTGGCACTGCAGGAACTCACTGGATCCAATATTGACCTGTTCAGCCTGGGAGAACAGATCGGAAGTGATGTTCCTTTCTTTCTTCTTCAGGAAAAAGCAGCTTTTGTGCAGGGAAGGGGTGAATCTTTAGATTCCGTGACCCTTCCGGATTTTC
>JAGLQD010000541.1 GCA_023136985.1 Candidatus Sabulitectum sp.
ATACACCTGCTGCGATCTGATCCTCTTATGTCTGTGGCTCTGCCAACCAGTCTTGCAGCTTCCATCCGATCCGCTGCCGCTTCCTCGTACTCGCTGGGTATAGGTATAGATATCTCTGTCCCGGGTGAGGGCAGTGTTTCCGGGGTGTAACCGGCAGTTATTGCTAGAACTGATGCACTTGATACATCATCAAGCAGTGCCCAGGCAAGAAACTCCCAGTAGTCTCCAGGCTGCCAGGTGTAGCTGCAGTTGGTGGCTGCAGCTTCAGTCTGAATTATGTATCGCGATTGAACAACTCTTGTGTTGGTACAACCCAATAGAAGTGTTGCAAGCAGCGCTGAAGTGAATGCTATTCTTCGCAATTATCCCCCATTTTGGTTTGTATTGCAATATCTGCTTCCCGGGCAACAATGTCCACCTCTTCCAGAGATTCAGTTCCAACGGCTCTTCTACGCATGTCAGCAGCTCCGTAGAACCCTCTGAAGTACTGAACAAGATGACCGCGAAAAATATGGAAGACCTGTGGTGATGGAATGTACTCCATCATCATGTGAAGCTGTTCCATGATCACACAGTGAAGTTCTCCGGGCTCAGGGTGAGGGTTGCCACCAGCAATACCTCTAAATATCCACGGGTTTCCCCAGGCTCCACGGCCGATCAGCAATCCGGTTGAATTTGTCTCGTCTCTGAGGCTAAGCGCAGCCTTCACTGACGTGGAATCTCCGTTGGCGATCACAGGCACAGGAGAGAGAGCGGCTATGCGTCTGATACCATCTTTGTTTACTTCGCCGGAGAAGAAGTCAGGTCTGAAACGGCCATGAACCGCGAGAGCACAGGCGCCTGCATCAGCGACCAGTTCTCCGATATTATCTGGAACCGGGTTCTCGCGGGTAAGCCCCAGTCTTATCTTTACAGTAACTGGAAGGTCTGTGTTCTCTTTCGTTACTCTTACTATTTCAAGCAGTCTCGGTATGTCACCAAGAAGAGAACTGCCGCTTCCGCTTCTGAGAACCCTTTTCACAGGACACCCTGCGTTGATATCTATGAATTTGAAACCAAGGGGGGTTACAAGAGCTGAAGCTCTGGCAAAATCATCGGGTTTTGCTCCAAAAAGCTGTACACCTATTGGTTGCTCGTCTGGATGATATCTGAGCATTTTTTTTGTTTTTACACTTTTCCTGGACAAACCTGCAGCAGTGATCATTTCAGTCACAAGGCAGGTTGCGCCCAGTTTGATACATATTCGTCTGAACGCGGAATCGGTTACACCTGCCATTGGTGCCATGGTAATGCCATGGGTATAGAAAGGGATTTTGTTAATGCTCATTTCTCTCCGAAAGAACTTCCGCATGAAAAGAGCTTCTTACCAGAGGGCCACTTGCCACTGCTGTGAACCCCATTTTCAATGCCATTTTTTCCCAGTTTTCAAATTCTGTTGGTTCAACATACCGCACAACCGGCATGTGTCGGGAGGTGGGCTGCAGATATTGACCGATGGTCAGCAGAGAGACTCCGCTGTTTCTAAGATCTTCCATGGATCTTTCCATATCACCGGCATTCTCACCCAGACCAACCATCAGCCCGCTTTTTGTCCGGATGTCCGGTGCCAGTTGTGAGAATTTCTTTAGAACTGCCAGGGATTGCGAATAAGATGCTATTGGACGAAGTTCAGGAAAAAGTCTTCTTACAGTTTCAAGATTGTGATTGAACACATCCGGTCTGCATTCCGCAATTCTTTCCAGAGAAGATTCACTTCCGTTGAAGTCCGGGGTAAGAACCTCAACCCTTACATTTTCTATTCTATCTCTTATCCTGGTAACAGTTTCTGCAAAATGTTCCGCTCCTCCGTCTGGCAGATCGTCGCGGGTCACAGATGTAAGAACAACATACTTGAGATTCATCGCAGCAGAAGCTTCTGCAATTCTTCTGGGCTCATCCGAGTCTGGAGGAGGAGGGGAGGCTATGTTTCTTTCTATGGCGCAGTAAGCACAGTTTCTTGTGCAGACTGAGCCCAGGATAAGGAAAGTTGCTGTGCCTCTCTCGTAACAATGCCCTCTGTTGGGGCATCGGGCCTCATTACAGACTGTATTCAGGTCCATAGCAGAGAGTATTTTACGGATTTCTCCAGCTGATCTGCTGCCCATGGTTGGCATTTTAAGCCAGTGAGGCTTCTTAGTAGTTCTCAATGATCTGTCGCCTTTCAACTATTGTTTCCTCAAGATCTGGAAGGTCGCTGGAAAGAAACGAAGTCGGGATCTCATTCAGTTGAACTGCAAACTGCTTATGGAGGTTCTCTGCAAGAATCTCCGGTGTGATATCAGGATTGTATTCAAGGACTGCACCAACACCGTTGATAAGCAATTCACGCGTTGTCTTCTTCATCTTTATGGAGGCTGCTTCAGGAAGATAATCTACAGCTTTCATCTGCTGGTTGGTAAATATGATCGATCCGTGTTCTATGAAGATCCCGTGGCTTCTTGCCTGAGCGCTTCCCACAAGTTTTCTTCCGTCCGGTGTCATTATTTCAGATCTGCCGTGGGAAGTAAAGCAGGGATTAAATTTTCTGCCTGCTGCTGACATTTCTCTCGGAGTTGAATTCAGTATCGCGGGGATGGCAGATTTTCTCAAACCTTCCACAAGGATAGAAGCAACCTTCTCCAGGCTTTC
>JAGLQD010000542.1 GCA_023136985.1 Candidatus Sabulitectum sp.
ATTTCTCCGGGGGTTCGGCAGTTTCAGCACGAAAATAGGCAAAGCGAGGAGGGTAAGAGATCCCCGGGATAACGGGATCATGACCATACCTTCCAGACATCGTGCTGTGTTCAGACCTTATCCTGCTCTGCGGGATGCAGTACAGAGTAATCTGGCACCAAAAACAAGAGTTGCTTTCTTCTGTATAGGCTACTCAAATGCCGGTACTGTTTCTATTGTAGGAGATTTTAACCAATGGGATGAGGCTGATTCCCCAATGCAGAAACTTCCTGATGGCAGCTGGTTTGCCGAGTTGATCATGGCTGCAGGTCAGACTATCAGTTATAATTTTCTGGTAGACGGCGTTCGAAGAACTGATCCGGCATATCGCTCAAGCTCCGACGGTGTTTCAACGAGGCAGGTTTAGATTGGCCAGGAAACGATCTGTAAAAAAGAATCCTCCTGAAAAATGGCGCACGGTATTTTTCTTTTTGTTTTTATTCCTTGCGCTGGCTGTGATTGTTTCAGTGATCTCACCGCCGCTTGGGTTCATGGAGGTTGTTGGAACTTATCTTGGTAATTCACTGGGGCTGCTGGTGCTGTTCGTACCTGTTTTCCTTTTTCTTGCAGGCTCACGTGTTCTTCGGCTGAATTTTGCAGACAAATGGCTGCGCAGGATGGGTGCTGTTTTTCTCTGTTCTTTCTTCTTTTCTGCGATGATCTCACTGATCATCTGCAGGATCAAAGCTGATTATCTGTTTTTTGCAGGCGGTGATCTAACAGGAAGAGTTGTTCTGGCGGTTCAAGGTCTTGTTGGGGGAGTAATCGGCTGGGTAGGTCTCTTTTCTCTGTTTATGATCTCTGTTGTTGTTTTTACCGGCTGGGATATCTCGGAGGATATCAACAGCCTGATCGGCAGGTTCAGAACTGCGGCGACCGGTAGGAAACCACGGAAAAAAAGACAGGTTACATCCGATGGTCAGAAGCCTTCATTCATGGAAGCGCAGCAGGATCCAGTTAACCCGTGGACCACACAACCCATACCGGCTGAAACTGTTGTAAAGGGCAAGGATACCGAATCTGTCCAGCTCCCTGTAGAAACAGCAGTCAAAGAGATCGTGCCTGAGAAAGAAACAAAGAAACCGGTGCCTCCAGTAGATATAACGCAGGATGCAAAACCAGCCACTGTAAAGAGCAAACCTGCCACAGTAAAGAATAAATCAGCTGCAAAAACAACAAAGCAGGCACAGGCAAGCAGTGATTATGTCACTGGGGATCAGTATGACCTTCCAGGAGTTGATTTCCTAAGTCTTCCCGCAGATGGAGAAAGACGGGGGCAGAGTCGTGCAGAGATCGATGAGAGAGCAAAACTTCTTGTGAGCAAACTTGCTGATTTTGGAGTTGAGTGTACAGTTGCAGACTCCCGCTCCGGACCTGTTTTGACCAGGTATGAGCTTACCCCGGGCATAGGGGTAAAGATCAACAGGATACTGAGCCTGTCAGATGACCTGGCACTTGCTCTTGCGGCAAAAAGAATAAGGATTCTTGCTCCCATACCAGGAAAGGGAGCTGTGGGTATAGAGGTTCCGAACAGACATCCTGAAACTGTGTACCTCCGTGAGATCATTTCAAAGTTCAAGGACGAGATAATTCCAGTTGCTCTGGGAAAGAGGCTTGAGGGACAGCCTTTCATAGTTGATCTCACAAAGATGCCCCATCTTCTAATTGCCGGAGCCACCGGAAGCGGAAAAAGTGTATGCGTGCATGCTATTATTTCCACAATTCTTCTTACCAGAAGTCCTTATCAGGTTAAACTTGCAATGATCGATCCAAAGATGCTGGAACTGTCGGCATACAAAGGGATTCCCCATCTGTGGGCTCCTGTTGTTGTACAGACCTCCAAAGCCCGTTTTCTGCTTGAGGCGCTTGTGAAGGAGATGGAAGAAAGATATGCTCTTCTTGCCAGAACCGGTGTTCGTTCCATAGCTGAGTACAACAAAATGTTCGGACCTGATCAGTCTGAAGATCGTCTTCCGTATATCGTGGTTGTTATAGATGAGCTTGCTGATCTTATGATGGTCTCTTCCAGGGATGTTGAGCCTGCAATTGCCAGGCTTGCCCAGATGGCAAGAGCTGTTGGCATTCATCTTGTCATC
>JAGLQD010000543.1 GCA_023136985.1 Candidatus Sabulitectum sp.
GTCCATCTGTGGATGTGATCACCGGCATGATCAAAGCTAATTTCCCTTCCCGTATTGCTTTTAATGTAGGTTCAAAAACAGACAGCCGAACAATCCTGGACATGAATGGAGCGGAAAAGCTTCTTGGCAAAGGAGATATGCTTTTTGTACCTGCTGCATCACCTGAGCCTATCCGCGTTCACGGTTCGTTTATCTCCACAGCGGAGACAAAAGCTCTTGTGGATTTCTGGAAGGAGCAGCCTGAGATTCCTTTTGAGTATGAGCCGCCTGATGATGAACACGGGAACTTATATGACCCCGGTGTACTAAATTTTGATGATCCGATTCTTGAAGAGGTGAAGAAGGTTATTATTCATCAGCAGAGAGCGTCAGTCTCAATGATACAGCGAAAATTCAGGGTTGGATATGGAAGGGCGGGAAAACTTATTGATATGCTGGAACAGCTTGGCGTTGTGGGGCCCCATGTGGGCAGCAAACCCAGAGATGTTCTTGTTAAACCTGTACAGGAGGAAGTAGTTGATGAATCTTAGATATGTATATTTTCTGCTGGTCACCCTTCTGATCCTGGGATGCGGCAGTAGTGAAATGCTGGACTCGGAAGGCCTTGCTTTTGCAGGAAGTGCGTTTGAGCAGTTTACCAGGGCGAGTCAGCTTTACTACAGAGGAAGGTTGACTGCGGCTCTTGATGAATTTAACGGAGTTATATACAGGTACCCGGATTCTCCCCTTGCTTCTGACGCCAGGTTGGCTGTGAGGCGCTTGGAAAGCGATCTTTCCGGTGAAGACCTCCAGGAACATTCATCAAACGATCCTGGTATAACCGCTCGTATTGCAGTGGTTGGAAGACCTGCTGTTGATTCCAGTATCCTCTCAGTTGCAGGAGCTATCAGAACAATGGGAGCAGGGGTTACCGAAATTACAGACGAGCAGGCTCCTGCTCTTACTGTTGTTTTCTATGGCCAGGGGCAGGATGAGGTGGCTTCAGTGATTGCTGACTCTCTGGGAAGATGGCTCACTCATCCGGAGAACATTGCCTGCAGACCTGGAGATGAGCTGATCGGTGCTGTGGCCAGTGGGTATGATGTTCTTGTTATTGTTGGCAGCGACGCTGTGTTTGCTTCGTCTCTTTAAGTAAGAAAGGCTGTAATGAACTCTTTACTGTTTCTTATCCTGGCTGGAACATCGCTGCTGCAACCGCTTTCCAGTCGGCTTGAAAACGCAGTATACCTCACGGGATCATTTATTCAGACTGATTACTGGGCACTGACTCTTGATTCTGAAGATGCTTCAGGAGTTATGCATCTTGCTCATCCCAATCGTTTTCTTCTGCAGTACAGTGACCACCAGGGCAGAGCAATGGGCTGTACCGGCACAGAGGTTTTCACAGTCGATCCTGTTTTTGCTGAGATTCTGGTTTACTCCGGGTCTCCAACTGGATTCCTTCACCTCCTTACTTCCATTTCGGAGAATGACTGCACTATTGTCTCCAGTACAGACGGGGATAGTATCACAGTTACAGCTTCAGGAATTTTTCAGGGTGGGATCTCAGAGATCACAGCCGGGTACACTGTTTCAGATTCACTTCCGTTTCTCTTTTCCACAACGGATGTAAACGGAAACTCCACCTCCTGGAGGATAGCAGATCTTCAGGAAGGCAGTACCGTTCCCGATATTTTTTCAATACCTACGACAGCTGAATACATTGTTATTGATGCAGGAACACTGTGAGTGACTCAGGGTATCAAAAGGGTAGATCGCCGCGGGTACACTGTCAAGCAATAGCTGTCGTGTCATGCTGGCTCTCCGTGCTACCGCTCGGGACGCCCTCTGGTAGGGTCAGGTGGCTCTCCATAGCCCCAGCTGTGTTACTGTTTCAATTACATAGCGGTGCTATGCGCATGAACCAGTGCCTTGCTGGAACTCAGGATAGCGGCGCATTACCTCGACACTTAATACCTGACAGGGTACTAGTTTACACTGGAACCAATTAGGAGTCTTATTTGAAGTATCATGTAATTTCTTTGGGTTGCCCCAAGAACAAAGTTGATTCCGAGCGATTCGCCTGGGTAATGAACAGCGCCGGCTGGAGAGACAGTGATGAAGCTGACCAGGCTGATCTGATAATACTTAATACATGCGCATTCATAGCACCGGCTACGGAAGAATCGCTGGATTACCTTTCAGATATATTGAGCTGGAAAAGTGCGGATCCTGCAAGAAAGATAGTTCTTGCCGGGTGTCTTCCCGGAAGGTACCCCGATGATGGCAGCGGAGGCCTGGAAGACATTGATCTTGTCATCGGCCCTGGAGACTGGAGGAAGCTTTCTTCCTGGCTTGGTGCTGTATCAGATGGGCCTGTTGGGGTTCTTGGTCAGGGAAGTTACAGGTACTTGAGAATTGCCAGTGGCTGCAGCAACAATTGTGCATACTGTACCATCCCTGCCATACGGGGAAGGTTTGTTCCGCAGAAGCTGGATACCATTCTGAGAGAATCCGACCTTCTTGTTCAGCAAGGCGCCAGGGAGATAGGACTTGTAGCTCAGGACAGCGGCAACTGGTTTCAGAACAGTACCGATCTGGCATCTCTTACTGAAATACTGGCTGCGAGGCATCCTTCCATATGGTTTAGACTCTACTATCTGCATCCTCTTCATTTTCCTCACAGATTGATTGACATTTTCAACAGGTTCAGCAATGTAGTTCCTTATATTGATATGCCTGTTCAACATGCCAGCAATTCTGTTCTTAAACGCATGGGGCGAAGATACGGCGTGGATACCATTGAAAAGATAATGGAGCAACTGGACGACTCGCCTCTGGATATAGCTGTCAGATACACTGTAATTACAGGCTATCCAGGTGAGACCGAGTCTGATTTTATTGCCTTGAGAGACTTTCTTGGCAGGTATGATTCCGGCAGACACATAGCAGCATTCAGCTGGTATCCTGAAGAGGGAACACTGGAGTACGCAAGGGCTGTGGAAAATGGAGATGCCGTGGATGATTCAACAGCTTCCAGAAGGCTGGCAGCGCTTTCAGCTGTTGGGGATTCTCTTTATGCCAATTGGGATCAGCTATTGCAGGGAAGAG
>JAGLQD010000544.1 GCA_023136985.1 Candidatus Sabulitectum sp.
CCCCGGAGATATCAATTCCTGTTACCTCTGCGCCAAGTCTTGCAAGAGACAGGGTGTCTGTTCCTATGTGGCACTGAAGATGGAGGATAGTTTTGCCACTGATGTTTCCAAGCTCTTTTACCTGAGTGGCGTCCAGATCATGTCCACCGTTAACAAGGGCTCTGGTGTCGTATGATCTGTGGTGAACAGGAGCAACCTCGTCCCAGTGTTTCCTGTTGATCTTCTCTGCTTTGTAATCTCTTGCCATGGTGTTCTCCAAAAGAAATGCCCCCGGTAAAGGGGGCAAATTCACTGTTTCCTCTAAAAAAGGAATGTATTGAATAGTCTGAGACTGGTTATGCTCTGGTACTGTGTGGAGCCGATGACAACAAAATCTGTTGCCACTGTGTCTACCACGAAGTAGGCGTAATCTCCATTCTCCAACTGCACAAAGTAGTCTGTTCCATTCTGGACTGCAGCGGAGTTCATCCAGGAAGCATCACCAGGCCCTGGAGCTACATAGTTTGAAGCAGTAGACAGCAGAGAATTAGAGCCACCGGGGTAGGTTGCCGGCTCAGTGTTTCCCCGGTACATGAGAATGGTATCTCCAGATTTCGCTATGTAGAGATCCTGAGCAAAGTCGGTTTCAGTTGCATCACCAATGGTGGTTTGAGCTGCTTCGAATCTGATACCATTGATACCACTCACTGTAAGCGTGTCTGAAAGAAGATGAAGTTCAGCTCTGTCGTTAGCCTTGTTTGAGAAATCTTCAGAGAGATCAATTCCTTTCAGTGCTTTAACGCAGTAGTAACCAGTGCTGGTTGCTATATGCTCGGTTGTGGTTCCTTCGACCCTGGCGATATTTACCCAGTTACCGGGGTCTGTTTCTGCGAACCAGATCTCGTACCCGTCCACTTCAACAGCTACGGCATCCCAGGCAACCACCACAGTGTCACCTTTGCATTCATCTTCCATGATCCGGCAGTTCTGTACAATGGGCAGAGTCCCGCTTGGGGATTCAGGAGAATCTGAACATGCAGCAAAAAGAACAAGTGCGGATAAAATCATCAAATACTTCATTGTTACCTCCTTATTTTGTGACCTTCTCAATATACCAATGCCAGGCATGCGGCTCAACCCTCTCTATCACTCTTTCCCCATCTGCATGATTAATTATATCGATTTGTATTGGAGTTCTGCCCATTCTGAATACATTGCCTTTTTCTTTAAACACTTCATTCTTTACAGTGTGTGCTCCAAATGCTAACCCGGATTCATCACAGGTTGCTGTCGCGAAATGCCGTAGATTGTTGTTCAACCAAGGCATACGACTGGCGACCCCGCAGGCATACTCTTGCAGTATGTTGAGGATGGCGACAGGAGTATAACGAAGTCTGTGCAGCGAGATACGGTATTGCAGCAAGAAACTTGTGATGGATTCGGGCTAAGAGGGCATCCTGTAACTTTCTTATGTTGTTGTCATCCGTTGCAATCAGGAAGTCGATATTTCTTGTTGCCCGTGGGTTTCCATAAAGACCAACAGCCCAACCTCCCAGGAGGAGGTAATGAACATCGCTATCGTTTAAAAACTGTATAAATTCTTTGAAGTCTTCCGGTAGTTGCTTCAGGCCCATAAAAGCATTCCCTTAAATAAGTTATTGCCCTGAATTTCTCAGATGCACTGGCTTGCTCCAGAATCAGAATGTCTTCCTTTTCCAGTTCTTTATAAGTCCCAATACTGACAGCTCTTCGATCCAATTTATTCTGCATGCACATTTCTCTCTCCTGCGAATCCATATAGACCGGTTGTGGTTAATCGCTACACCCAAATCATAATATCAGCATCCTGCCTTATCACAAAATACCATCCCCACTGGTTAACTGCAAGGCTGCTTCCATGGCGGGAAAATAAAAGACGGAGCTAATCTGCAGGATTTCCGGTTTTCTTCATGAATTGGTCAAGTGGAATTTCTCCGTCAACAGCAAACACAAGCTCACCGGCTCCTACTGCTGTTTTTTCAACCCGGAAATCACCCTCTATTCCTGAATTCATCATTGCTACTTGAGGATCAAATGAAATTGTTCTGTTGGTAAGATAGATTCCCCACTCTGAATCGTTCGCAACAGCTCTTTTTAGAATTCTGCTCACAATGGGATTTCCCGGAAAGCCCATGTCAATCGTTGCTGAAAGGTGTCTTCCATCAGCAGAGAAGATGGTGTTCAGCTTGACTGTGATTCCTTTTCTTATCCTTACAACAAGTCTGCCATCCTGGCATGAAACCTTTACTTCTGCTGGCAGATCCAGGTTTGCGAGAATTGTGTTTATCTCCTGCTCAGAGAATGAAACTACCGCAGATCTTATTTTCATGATGCTGCCTTCTTGTTGGCGGAAAACAGGGGAAGAATCAGACGGTGAATTGAATATCTTCCGCAGGCAGGGGAAGCAGATGCCCTCTATTCTCCGGGTTTATTGGTTCCATGAGTTTGTTCTTGAACTTCTGCGAGAATAGCTTCTCGAAATCAATCTTGTCAACAGGTCCGCCAATGCCTTCGTTCTTTCTGCGCAAGATCCCGCACACAAGTTCAGCCACCATATGATCAACAGGCAACAGAGTCTTTTCTCCGATCATACGTACATTATCTGTGAACTCATTGTTTTTCAACCGCACATTTATCAGTGATGACTGACCCACAATGTCACCTGAATCAATCGTGGTGGAAACCTTGTGGATGGTAACTCTTGTGGTTTCCGCTTTTCTGGTAATCAGATCTTCCCATGGTTGAGGGCCGGCTCCATGGTGATTGAGCAGGTCTGCCGGGTGAACATTGTAAATACCATAATCTGGATAGTCTATAATCGGCTGGTCAATCAGCTGCCCGAAACCACTTGAAATGATAAGATCCGGGTTTAACTCTGCAAGAAGATTTCTGAAAAACTCACTCTTGACATCTCCTGTGTAACATGGAATTCCAAACGTGAGTGCTGATTCAATAATGCCCTGCTCAAACTCTTCCTGGTGCTGTTTGTCATAGTAACGCCAGAATCTTCTTTTCTTGGAAATCTTCGCGTTTCTGTCTGTAGGGTCATCAGTAACAAGTCCTACAAGATTCAGTTTGCCTGGAAGTCTTCTCTCCATGAGTTTAAGTGTTTCAAAAGCAAGCAAGCCCAGAGTCCAGGAGCAGATAGCCAGCACCTTGAGACCTTCTGTGTTCTTGTTCTCTATCTCATTCCTCGCTGGAAGGATCAGCTCTCCCCACTTAACCCCTTGAGGAATACTTATTTCCCTCCCATTGTTGTGCTTCTTGATAGAGGAAAGGAGTTGTTGACGGCTTGAAAGTTCATCCATGTTATCCCCCCAGGTCCTTTAGAATGATCAGATGGTCCTGTATTTGCACCAGTGGCTTTTTTCTTA
>JAGLQD010000545.1 GCA_023136985.1 Candidatus Sabulitectum sp.
AGCTGCTGTTCTTGGTGAGATGGTGGAAGAACAGTCTTTTGGGATCGTGCTTAAAGAGGAAAAGATTCCATATAATCCAGATGCCAGGGCAGTTGCTGAAGTTCTTGGCATTGATCTTATGCATGTGGCCTGTGAAGGGCGTATGCTTCTTATCTGTGCTCCTGAGGTTGCGGAAAAAATTACTGCGGCATGGAGAGTTCTTCCAGAGGGAGCAGGCGCTGAGATCATTGGTGAGGTAACAGACGACAATGGGCGGGTAATTCTGGAAACACTGATTGGTGGCCGCCGAATGGTTGATATTCCTCAGGGTGAACTGCTGCCGAGGATCTGCTGATGCATGAGCTGAGCCTTGCTGTAGATCTTGTTGAGCAACTGGTGGAGGTTCTTGAGAAAGAGAATGCCTCCAGGGTCATTGAGATCAACGTGGTTATGGGTGCCATGAGCGGTGTTGAAAGAGTTCCATTCGAATTCGCATTTCCAGTTGCCGCAGAGAATACACCGGTTTCAGGTGCTGTGTTGAACATAGAAGAAGTACCACTGGTGTTGAAGTGCTCTGATTGCAATAAGGAGACGGAAACAGATGACTTGATCATGGTATGTCCTAACTGCAATTCAGTTTCCGTGGAAATAGTACAGGGAAAAGAGTTTCTAGTAAAATCTATGGAGGTTCAGTAATGTGCGAGGATTGCGGCTGCGAAGAGGGTAATGCAAGGGCTTATTTTGAACACAATCATGATCATGATCATGAGCATACACACGGTAATGAAATACACATTCATGTTTACACCGATCAAAGCATAGATCACCATAAGAACGGGATTCATATTCATGTTCACCTGACCGGAGAAAAACAGGACGATCATCATCATCATCATGACCACGATCACGGCCACGATCACGATCACGATCATACCCACGATCATACCCACGATCATGAGCATCACCACGACCATGACCACTCAGAGGAACCAACCCGTGAGATCATCCTTGAGTCCAATGTGCTGGCCAGAAACGACGGGTTTGCAGATAAGAACAGAACTTTTCTAAAGGAACGGAACTGCGTTGCAATAAACTTTATCTCTTCTCCCGGCTCCGGTAAAACTTTCCTGCTGGAGAAAACTCTTGAGGGACTTAAGGGCAGAGTGAAGTGTGCTGTAATCGCAGGTGATCAGCAGACAGATAACGATGCAGTAAGACTGCAGAGTAAAGGTGCACCGGTTGTTCAGATCCAGACCGGCAGCTCATGTCACCTGAATGCTGAACAGGTCGGAGCAACTTTCAAACAGGTTCTGGAAGACGATACCGAACTTCTTTTCATCGAGAATGTAGGCAATCTGGTCTGCCCGGCAGCGTTCGACCTGGGAGAAAACATCAAGATAGCCCTTCTTTCAGTTACAGAGGGTGAAGACAAACCTCTGAAGTACCCGGTTATATTCCACGATGCAACTGCCAGTGTGATCACCAAGAACGATCTTCTTGAACACCTCGATGTCGACATGGATAAATACAGAGATTCCCTGAACAAAATACATCCCA
>JAGLQD010000546.1 GCA_023136985.1 Candidatus Sabulitectum sp.
TTGCTGACGCGGTAAATGCAGGTATAAGCCGGGCATGTTCCCGGCGGTTTCTGCGCCCTTCACAGGTCTATCCGCCTATGGGTGAAAGGGTTAATACCATGAACAACACTCCAGCTGTTCTGCATCTGGAGCATGTTACTGGTTCTCAAATAAGAATTATTCTTCTTTCCAAGGGTGCAGGCAGTGAGAATGTATCCAGATCGGAAATGCTTCCTCCGCTGGCAGGTTCACAGGGAATAATAGATCTTGCAGAGCGCTGCGTTCGTGCAGGCGCTTCCAAGGCATGCCCTCCTGTAATAGTGGGCATAGGCATAGGAGGAAACCTTGAAACAAGCGGGATTCTGGCAAAGAAGGCTCTTCTTCGAGACCTGGGCAGTGAGAACAAAGAGCCCGAGCTTCAGACACTGGAAAATCAGATAACTGAAATACTTAACGCCACAGGTATAGGTCCTCAGGGATTTGGTGGAAAGACAACAGTTATGGAGACACGGATAATTCAAGCACCATGCCACATGGCTTCACTGCCTGTTACGGTCTGCATTGATTGCCATGTCCACAGAACAGCATCATGCGTATTGTAACACTGCCGGTATCAACGGAGGTTTTGAAGTCTCTGAAAGCCGGAGAGCAGATATTACTCTCAGGACTTGTGGCTACAGCAAGGGATGCAGCCCATCAACTGATGCTGAATACAGGTCAAATACCATTTGATATAGAAAGCACTCCTGTTTTCTACATGGGGCCGTCACCTGCTCCTCCTGATCGTATTATCGGCTCATCCGGTCCCACGACTTCAGCTAGAATGGAACCATTTATCCCCGAAATGTTACTTATGGGAATGAAAGTAGTGATCGGTAAAGGTGAAATGAGTCAGGAGACCAGAGAGCTTTTCCATAAACACGGCGCGGTTTATCTTGCCGCCACCGGAGGGGCCGGTGCTCTGGCAGCAACAAAGATAAAATCAAGAAGAATTGTGGCCTGGGAACATCTGGGACCGGAAGCAGTTTCCATTCTGGAGCTTGAGCAGTTTCCTGTTTTTGTAGCCTGGGATCTTTACAATGAAAGCATATACACCAGGAGATGTAATGACACCTAACGAAGCTCTTTATGAGATAAGAAGCAGACTGACTGAAGAACAGGCTGAGAAAGCAACAACAGAGTTCCTCTTTAAGCTCTCTCTTGATGCACATGAGTTTCACGGCGGGAAGATGATGACAATTCCCATTGTGGATGAGGTTGATAACGGCTGGCTTGAGGTGTGGTATACGCCGGGGGTCTCATCTGTATCCAGAGCGATCAGGGATGAAATGCAGGTATCCATGTCTCACACCTCCCGCGGGCGGACAGTGGCAGTGGTAAGTGACTCTACCCGTGTTCTGGGAGACGGCGACTGTACCCCTCCCGGCGGTATGGGTGTTATGGAGGGCAAAGCTCTGTTAATGAATCTTCTCGGAGGACTTGATGCTGTTCCCATCTGTCTTGATGTAAACAAGGACATGGAAAAGCTCTCTTCAACTGTAAACGCAATCGCTCCATCATTCGGAGCAATAAACCTTGAAGACATTTCTCAGCCTGAGTGTTACATTGCTTTAAAACAATTGCAGGAAAGCTGTTCCATCCCTGTGTGGCATGATGATGCCCAGGGAACCGGTTGTGTTGTTCTGGCAGGGCTGTTGAATTCGCTGAAGGTAGTTAACAAGAATTTAAGTGATGTCTCGATCGTGTTTTTTGGAGCAGGGGCAGCCAATTCAACTGCTGCCAGGCTTATGATCGCCGCCGGGGCGAACCCGGACCTCATGACGCTGTTTGATGAGAATGGTGCATTAAGCCCGGAGAGAACCGATTTTGAAGGTGAGGGCTGGGAGTGGCACCGTGAGCTTTGCCGGATTACAAACAAACCCGGTTTCACCAATGTCCGGGAAGCGGTAAAAGAGGCAGATGTTTTCATCGCTGCATCGAAATCCGGGCCTGATGTGGTTCATCCAATGTGGATAAAGAAAATGGCTGATGACGCAATTGTTTTCGCATGTGCGAACCCTGTTCCGGAGATTTTCCCGTCTGATGCGCATAACGCAGGTGCAGCCATTGTGGCCACAGGTCGAGGAGACTATCCCAATCAGGTAAACAACTCTCTTGGCTTTCCGGGAATATTGAAAGGTGTTCTGCTCACCGGAGCAACTGCAATCACAGACAGAATGGCGGTTACTGCTGCAAGAGCCATTGCTGATTACGCAGTTCAGGGAATAATAGGGCCAGGCAGGATACTTCCGTCTATGACAGATACAGGTCTTTTCCCGTACGTTGCGGCAAAAGTTGCCATGGCAGCCCAGGCAGAAGGAGTAGCAAAATTCTACCCGTCAGAGTCGGAGGTCTTTGCCGCTGCTTCAGCAGACATGGAGAATGCAAGGAAAGCGTGGGCCGCTGTTACTGATTCCGGTGCTGTGAAGAAGTACCCCGGAACAAGAGTGAAAGAGTTAATGGAAGAAACTGTTTCTCTGTATCAGTAAAGCTCGTATTTGGCAAGCCTTCCATCAAGCCCGCCGGAGAACAACTGTTTTTTCCAGGATGTTCTGAGGCCTACATGCTTTATCAGAGCTCTGTCTCCAAGATATATGTAGGCTTCAGCTCCGGAACACTTCTGCTTCATGAAGTCGCCGAAGTCTCTTATCAGCTCTTCTGCCACCCCTTCAGCCAGCCTTATGCCGTGGGGAGGGTTGGTGAGGATAGTACAGGAGTTGTATCCGGGATGTGTATGCCAGTCCCGCTTGGATACCTGAACATTCCTGCCGTCTCTGAAGCAGGCAAGATTAACCCTGGTGGCGTTAACGGCTCTGGAAGTGATATCGGAACCGGATATAAGACCTTCAGGAAGAGAAATAATTTGATTGTCGGCCTGGGCTTTCACATCCTTCCAGACCAGCTTACTGAATTCATCCATCCGGAAGAATCCCCACTTCTCTCTGTAAAATCCCGCAGGAATCTTGCAGTACTTCATAAGAGCTTCGCAGATTAGAGTACCTGAACCGCACATTGGGTCAACCAGCGGTTTCTGGCCGTTCCAGCCGGACATCTCCAGTGCAGCAGCTGCTATTGTTTCCCGCATGGGAGCTTTTACAGACTCCATTCTGTAACCTCTC
>JAGLQD010000547.1 GCA_023136985.1 Candidatus Sabulitectum sp.
TCGGTAAAAGGAGCGAAAAAAAATCCCGGGGGAAAATTCGCTTCTCTTTTTGGAGAATAACCAGTGCGCATTCTAGTTGCAACTACCCACACCATACCGGCTTATTCAGGAGGTTGGACAACCCCCCTGGATCTTTTCGGTGATGACCACCAGGCAATGTATGTGATCCGTAAACACAGAGCAGGCACGAGAACCATTGAAGGGATCAAGTGCATTGGCGTGGGAGTAACGGGCGTTCTAGCGTCAACATGGAGGTTTGGAAATCAGACTCGGTACCGTCTGGTCCAGTGGCTTTTCCGTAAATCATTGAAAAAGCACTTCAAACAGTTCAACGCGGATTTTGTTCTATGTCTGGATCCGGAAGCAGGCTATTCTGCTATGTATTCAGATCTTCCATATGCAATGCGTTTCCATTCAAGACTGAACCCTGAACACAGGGGGCCTGACTTTGTGAAGCTTATGGATAACGCTGCATTCAAGATCGCAGGTCCAACCACTCATGTGCCTGGTACTATATCACTTGCACATAATCAGGATCTGTCCAGGTTCAAGTATATGGAGAGTCTATCCGCAAAAAGAGCCCTGCTGCTTACAAGCATAGATAGTATCCATGAACCGGAGCTCTTTATTGAGGGAGTGATGCTCTCGAAGACAATGAAGGGAGATATAGTCGGCACAGGTGAGGATAGAGATAAGATCGTGGATCTCTGTAAAAAGACAGGAGGAAGGGTTCGCTGTCTGCCACCAGTGCCCCGGCTCAAGGTACCTGAACTTCTCAGTAATTACCAGATTGGAATAGCCACAGTGAAAGAGATTTCTCCAATCGTGTATCAGATGAAGGTAAATGCTTACATGGCTGCAGGTCTTTACACTCTTGCAAAACCGTGGACTCATATAGCCACTGAAGCACCCGATCTTATTGGAGTTTTTACTTCGGCCAGGGACATGGCAGATCATCTTGATTATCTAAGTGAGAACTGGTCTGACACTCTTGCCGCAAGACGCAATGCAAGAGATTGGATCCATAAACATTACGCAGTGGAAATTCCCAGAAAACGCTTCAATGAGATCCTCCGGAAAGAATTTCCCTCAAAGATCTGATATTCCCGCTCTGCTGTCTTCCTGACAGTGTTGAATTGTGCCGACAAAAACCGGATACTCTATGATTTATTGGCAGGGGCTGTTTTTTTGAGCTTATCCGTGACCAGGTGGAGTATGTTTGAGAATGTTGAACTCTTGAGCCCAAGAAGAACCATGATCATGGGCAGAATACCAGCTGCAGCGTAAGAGATCAACTGAACAGATCGGGTAATCAGAGAGACTTCCGTTGAAAAGGGCCACAGGTAAGACAACGCAAGACAACCGGCAACAAGAAATATATTTGCAGTTAGAATGATCAGCTGCTCCTTCACAATC
>JAGLQD010000548.1 GCA_023136985.1 Candidatus Sabulitectum sp.
CTGACCTCTCTTATCAGAGCAAGAACTCGAGCAGGGAATAGTTGAAGTACTGGCGTTACTATTCTTCGAAATCACCCATATAGACATCCTTCTCTAGAAGTCTCCATACGGGGGTTCCTGTAAGTTTTTGAAGTTCTTCAAGAACACCGTGCTGGGCCTGGTCTATGAGCAAAGACTGCTTGAACATATCAATTGCCTCATCTTCCAGACTTCTCACAATGTACAGTCTGGCAAGGGCGTTGAGTGAAGTTGTTGTTTCCGGATCAAGTTCGATTGAACGCTCGAGAAATTCAATGGCTTTTATCAGCAGTTCCTCTTCATCCACATCATCTCCATGGAGCTCCACAGCAGGGATATTCTCGAGAATTGAGAAGCCCCAGGCCAGACCGAGGCCCATATACGCTTCAGCATTCTCCGGATCGGAATTCAGAATATCGTAATAAAGCGGGCAGGCGGCGTCAGGGTTATTGTCCGTCATATAGATCTGAGCAAGACTGAGCCTTGCATCGACATCATCTTTGTCATTTGCTATCTTATTTTCAAGGTCAATCCGTGTGGATTTCTGGTCGCTCATCAAGGTTGTACCTCCGTTGAGTGGCTTTACAGTATGGCCTGAATTATACATTTACAACGCCATCGTCAACCCCTGAAGAGGAGATTGGTCTGAGAACTGATGATTCTGTAAGCTTACTTCGCGGTGTTGGAGGAACCAGAAAAGCCCTTCTGGAGCGTCTTTCCATCGTAACAATCGGTGATTTGCTTATGCATATTCCAAACAGGTTTCTTGACAGAAGATCAATTACACCCATTGCTGAACTGCGACCTGGATCGAACGGGGTGGTCAGCGGAACTATCGCACGCATCACTCGAAGACCCGCTGGAAGAAAGGGACCATCTCTATTGGCGGTGCTGGCAGATGAAAGCGGCAGTATCACCTTGACTTTCTTCAGATCGGGTTTCCCCGGATCAAATCTTCGAGAAGGAAGTCGGATCGTTGCATGTGGTGTGATTGAATCCTTCAAGGGGTATACCATTGTTCATCCAGAACTCTATTTCTCTCATGAGGCAGCTGCAGCGGTAGAGGCACCAGGTATGCTTCCCATATATGGTCTTACTGCGGGATTGACCCAGAGTGTCATGAGAAAACTGATTGCATACGCTCTT
>JAGLQD010000549.1 GCA_023136985.1 Candidatus Sabulitectum sp.
GATACTGACAATATTAACCTTTCTTGAACCGGATCTCGGTACTGCTGCAGCAATAGTTATGATCATTTTTGGAATGATCTACTGGGCGGGCATTGGGTTCGGCTGGATCTTCCTTTTTCTGAGCCCGCTGTCTGCTGCAGTTTCATCCATAAAATTTACTTCATGGATGATTTTTACAGCTGTTCTCTGCTGGATTCTTTACCGGTCGGATTCAAAGGCTGGAAGATGGGTGTTCTTTCTGGTTATGACAAGCATTATCGCTGCAGTCACGCCGTCAGCATGGGGTCTTCTTCGTCCATATCAGCAGGCCAGACTCACGACTTTCCTCAACCCGGAAGCTGATCCTTACGGTGCTGGATGGAATGTTATTCAATCCAAAGTCGCAATTGGTTCAGGCGGGGTTACAGGTCAGGGTTTTTTGAATGGAAGTCAGAACGAACTTGCTTTTCTTCCAGCAAGACACACTGACTTTGTTTTCTCAGTATGGGCAGAGGAATGGGGATTCATAGGAAGTCTTTTCCTTCTTATTCTTTACTCGATCCTTGCATGGAGAATTCTGGATGGCGCAAGGCGTTCTTTGAACCAGTTCAATTCAATGCTGGGTGCAGGAACTGCAATATTTATCTTTATTCACGTTGTTGTTAATGTGGGTATGACACTTGGGATGATGCCGGTAACAGGTCTTCCGCTGCCTCTGATCACCTACGGAGGCAGTCACTTGATAACAGAAATGCTGCTACTGGGTTTTTCGTACAATGTGATAAGGAACTGGCGCAGTTACTGACAGTAACCCGTATCTTCGTTATCATAGGAGTGTGTCTGACAATAGGCTCTGTGCAGTTACGCTGCAGGATTGTGGCCGATTATATGGTTATAAATGCCAGTGTTCTATTACCGTACTACGCAGGGGAGCGCCTTGTTTATAGTAATGATGCTTACACTGGCATACTCCTGGAGCATTCGTTAAACCAAATAGATTGAAGGGGAATATGCATCCGATTCTTTTCAAAATAGGCTCGCTGCCCATAAACAGCTATGGGTTGATGCTTGCCATTTCTTTTTTGCTCGGAGTGAAACTTGCGTCTCGCAGGGCTCTGAAACTGGGGATCCCAGCGGACGAAACCGTTAATCTCAGCATATGGATAATGGCTGCAGCCATTATTGGTTCAAGAGCTTTTTATGTTGTTACCCACATGGAGCAGTACACAGGTGATCCACTTGCCATCGTAGCATTCTGGAATGGTTTGTACGGTTTGAGCATGCTTGGCGGTGTGATCCTTGCAATGATTGTGGGGTTCGCCTGGATCCTGAAGAAGGGGTGGCCATTGTGGCGCTTTGTGGATGCTGTTATCCCGTCCTTTGCTCTTGGCATCTTTATAACCAGGATTGGGTGTTTTTATAACGGGTGTTGTTTCGGCTCTGAAACCAGTTGTTCCATAGGTGTTTCCTTTCCTTCCGGATCTCTTCCTCATTCTGTTTTCGGCGGTGCAGCAATACATCCTGCACAGCTTTACAGTTCTCTGGGGGGATTGATTATTCTTCTGCTTCTTCTTTTTGCGGACAGAAGAAAGAACTTTCCAGGATTCATCTTCAGCATGTTTCTAGGTCTATACGGAGCAACAAGATTCGGTATGGAGGAATTCAGATTCTTTGATCACGACCCCAGCCCGTTCTTTGGCTACAGTGTGTTCGCTTCCAGAGCGGGAATGACAGATAACCAGATCATTAGCCTCGGCATGATCCTTGCTTCTTTTGTTTTGGGCATATGGCTTTACTATCGGGATCAAAAAAGTTCTTCCTGAGCCTGCTGGTGCGCAGATGCATCGGTTGTGGCAGTAGGCTGGAACCGGGAAAAGGAAGGTTTTGCCCCTGGTGTCTGGTAAGGATCTATCCGGATGGCGTGAGGATCGCAGGGGGAGTCAGTGTTCTTACCGGATTTCTTCATTCCGGGGTTGTGCGTGAAATGATACTGAGGCTGAAATTCGGGGGCGAGAGGCATCTTGCAGGCCATCTTGCAAGACTAGCGCTTGATTCATGGGAAAATATTCCCTCACGGGAGGATACTGTTTTTCCTGTTCCCGTATCAGCTGGGAGGTTGAGGGACCGTGGCTACAATCAGTCTGCACTGCTTGCTTCAGCTATTTCCAGGGAAACGGGAGCGGTGTTTAAAGACCTTCTTGTTCGAGCAGGTGGCGAGTCTCAGATCAGAGTTCCCGGGTCGGGGAGAAGAGAAAATATCCGCGGGAAATTCACTGTTCTGCCGGAAACAGTATCCCATGGGCGGTTCTGGCTGATCGACGATGTGATGACTACAGGAGCAACTATTACGGAAATTGTTTCCACTCTTTCAGATGCTGGATTTACACAAGTACAGCCTGCGGTGGTGTGCTTTCGAAAGATAGAAGTTGAGAGTATTGTTCGCTAAGGAGGTCTGGTATGCATGAAGCTAATGATGCGGGTCGCAACTATGTACATAAACTGAATTTTCAAGTGAAGGATACTCTTCTTGCTGCGCGCTATGGATTTAATCTGAGGAATATCTGGGTATTCTGGAAGGGTATTGTACAGGCCTGGATGGTCTGGGTCTTCTTTGCCTACGCAGGCTTTTTTGCTGCAGGAGATCGCCTTGCAGATAGGTTTGCTGAATCATTGCTGTGCCCTGTTCCCGACAGTTTGTTCATGGCAAATATCCCTTCTGTGATTCTGCTTGTTATGGGTACGATCCTGTCATTCTGCATTTATCTTCTCACTGCTCTCAAGGTTGCAAAACTTACATTTGAACAGTTGAGAGGAGATCAGTTCTATTCAGAAGCTGATGCACGGAGATTCTGCCGGTCCAACAGAAAGACGGTTATTGCAACCCCTCTTGTTATTGCTGCAGGAATTGTTTTTGGTCTTCTGACAATTCTTGTTTCAGGGCTTCTCATGAGAATATCTTCCGCAGGTCCATTTCTTGCAGGATTACTTGCTTTGCCTGTATGGATCCTCGGTCTGTTCATTCTGCTGTCTCTGGTGGTTCTACTGCTTTCAGTTTTTCTTGTACCGGTAATTACCGCAACCACAAAAGGTGATACATTCGAGTGTCTTTTCGAGGTTTTCAGCATTGTCACATCGCAGCCTGTGAGACTCTTCCGCGGGATTGTAACCGGTCTTTTCACGAGAGTCGCTGCTTTTATTGTTCTCTCTGTTTTCGCCTGGGGCTCAGTTTCCCTGGTTTCCTCCGTTCTTTATCAAACTTCAGGGATTCAGGGATTTGGTGATGCAATGGAATCCGGATTTTCAAGAATTGCTCCGGAGATCGTTCCCTTCTATTCGTCGATCTTTAATCCACTTTCTTCTACGGACCACACCGATGCATCATGGGGTGGCCCTGCAGGTATTTTACTCTCTCTGGCAGGTACGGCAGTTCTTCTTGCTCTGTGGGCCTACTGGCTTTCCGGCTGTACAGCCCACTGGACTATCCTGTACATTGGAGCCAGGTACAACCGGGACAGAGAAGATCTTCTGTTAAGAGCAGGAGAAGAAGAGTATCGGGAGTTTAAGAAGATTGCCGGTTCTCCTGAGGAACATAAAGACGGGAAGACCGTAGAATGATTTCTCCAAAATTTGTTCACCTGCATCTGCATTCGGAATACAGTCTTCTTGACGGTGCGATCCGCTTTGGCAAACTCAGCGAATTTCTAGTAAAGAACGGGATGGATGCAGTGGCTGTTACCGATCACGGAAACATGTTCGGTGCCGTTCAGTTCTGCGAGGAAATGAAAGCTGCAGGGGTAAAGCCCATCATTGGCAGTGAAGTGTATCTTGCACCGGGGAACATGCGGGAGAAGAAGCACCATACCGGCAAACTCAAGTATTATCACCTTACGCTGCTTGTGGCTAACAAGCAGGGATACAAGAACCTTATGAAACTCTCCAGTGCCGGTTATCTGGATGGATTTTACTACAAGCCGCGAATAGACAAAGAAACACTGGAAAAGTATTGTGACGGGCTTATCATAGGATCTGCCTGTCTGCAGGGAGAGGTTGCACAGCATCTTCTGGCTGGCAATAAAGATAAAGCGGTTGAGGCAGTCAGATACTATCAGGATCTGGTGGGCAAGGATCATTTCTTCATAGAACTGATGGACCATGGACTGGATGAGGAAAAACTGATCCTTCCAGGGCTGGCCGAGGTGGCCCGTGAAACCGGGGCTCTGCCTGTTGCCACAAATGATGCCCACTATCTTTCAAAAGATGACGCAAGGGCTCATGAGGCTCTGCTCTGTCTTCAGACCGGTAAAACCCTGGATGATGCGAAAAGAATGAAGTTCGGTACAGATGAGTTTTATGTGAAAACTCCAAGCGAGATGGCACAACTTTTCAGCTGGCTTCCTGAAGCAGTATCCAACTCCTGTATTATTGCAGACATGTGTGACTTCTCTGAGACACATGGGGATTTTCTTCTGCCGGATGCCCCGATGCCCGAAGATTTCAGCAGCCAGGGAGATTACCTTTCGCACCTTGCGGAGATAGGTTTAAAAAAAAGAACAGGCAGAGAGCCCTCAGAAATTGAGAGCAAAAGGCTTGCTTTTGAGCTGAAAGTGATCAACGATATGGGTTTCCCCGGGTATTTCCTGATCGTCTCTGAACTTATGCGATGGGCTCGCAATAAAGGTATTCCAGTTGGCCCCGGCAGAGGCTCTGCTGCCGGTAGCCTTGTTTCCTATGCAGTAGAGATCACTGATGTTAATCCACTGGATCACGATTTAAGTTTTGAGCGGTTCTTGAACCCTGACAGAGAGCAGATGCCTGATATTGATCTGGATGTATGTGTGGAACGCAGGGGTGAGATAATTGACCATCTCAAACAGTTGTATGGTGAAGAGAGCGTCTGTCAGATAATTACATACAGCAGAATGAAGAACAAGGCTGTTGTTAAGGATATCGCCAGAGTTCTGGGTATGAGTTACAGCGAAGGTGATGCTCTTTCCAAGCTTGTAGGCGAAGCGGATGACGGCACCGGAAAAACTCTGCTGGAAATGACGAAATCCAGCTCTGCGCTGAATTCACAAGTCAAGGCTGTAAACAAGGCATCAACTCTGATTGAATATGCTGACCGTCTTGCGGGTATGGTTAGACATGCCGGTGTTCATGCCGCAGGGGTGGTAATTACTCCCGGGCGGCTGGATTCTCATGTACCTCTTTACTGGGCAAAAGAAAAAGGCGTTACCACCCAGTACGAAATGAAAGCTGCAGAAAAGATCGGTCTTCTTAAGCTGGACGTTCTGGGGCTAAGAACGGTGACAGTGATACATCATGCCGAGGAAGCTATAAGATCTTACGAATCAGGATTCTCCGTTGATGGAATTCCTTATGATGATACTGCTACTTTTGAAATGATCAGCTCCGGAGAAACATCAGCTATCTTTCAGCTTGAAAGCAGCGGGATGCGTGAAGCACTCCGCAAGATCGGTGTGAACCGGTTTGATGATGTTACCGCAGCGGTTGCTATTTATCGCCCAGGTTCCATGCACATGATCGACATTTATGCAGCAAATAAGGAGAAGGCGGCAAAAGGGGAGGCTATCAGTTACCTGCATCCTGCTCTTGAAGAAGTGCTGGCTGACACCTACGGTGTTACAATTTATCAGGAACAGGTTATGCGCATAGCAAATGTTCTTGCTGGAATGAGTATGGCGGAAGCAGACAACCTTAGAAGAGCCATGTCAAAGAAGAACGCTAAAAAGATGGCGGAGATGAAGACGGTTTTTCTTAAGGGCACCACTGAAAAGGATATACCTAAAAAGAAAGCTTCTGAGATATGGGATCTGATCAAGAAATTCGCAGAATACGGTTTTAACAAATCACATGCAGTTTGTTATGCAATAATTGCTTACAGAACAGCTTTCCTTAAAAGGCACTATCCCGCAGAATTCAT